>SLDI01000283.1:0-6088 GCA_007125385.1 Phycisphaeraceae bacterium
AGGCCCAGGTCGCGCATCAGCGCCTTCTCCTTGGCCCGCTGACGCAGTTCCGCCTGCCAGTCCAGGCCCTGCTTCGCGTACTCGATGGCCAGATTGCTGGTGTTGCTCGCCAGCTTCGTCGCTGTGGCGTTGGCCTCCTTGGCGGGGTCGACGTGCTCCAAGCCGTCCCAGAACCACTCACGCTCGGACATGACCTGCTCGACCACACCCGTGACGCGCAACTGCTGCGGCAAGTAGCCCTCGACCAGCACCGCCTCGTCGAGCCACGCACCGAGCACGCGGTCGAGGATGGTCTCGGCCATGAACGTCTGGTCGATGCGGATCGCCTTGTAGAAGGACTGGTGATCCAGGCGGCCGGAGGCGAAGTTGTAGCCAGCGCTGTTGCCCGCGGCGACGTTGAAGGGCATGTTCAGGCAGCGAGCGATCTCCTGCAGGATCGTCCGCGTGAACTGATCGTGCATGGTGGTCGGCTGCTCGGCCCTGACCTGCCCGACCTTCCATCCGTAGGGCATGGTCAGCCACGTGCCGCGATCCATCTCGACGCTGTCCATCGGCTCGACGTTGGCCGCCTCGCTGTCGGCCGGTGCGTCGGTGTAGATCACACCGCCAGGCAATGCCGCGTGCTGAGCGGCCTGAAGCACCGCCAGACCGTAATCGCGCAGCATGGCGAACAGCGGCAGTGCGGGCGTGAGCTCGGGGATGCCGCGCGACTGCTCGGGCCGGTCGGCCCGGTACAGGTGGAGCATGGCGCCGGCGGGCACGAGGTCATACTCCGTCAGGACGCCGCGCCAGCCGTGCTTGTCTCCCGGATGACGACGCAGAACGAAGTAGCCGGCCGGGTTGCCGAAGTCGTCGTAGACGATGCCGTCGCGGACGCGATCGTTGTCACGGAACTCGAACGGGGTCGCGACGCGGTCGGCCTCGATGAGCTTGAGGTCAAGCTGGACCGGGCCGCGGATCCGCGGGTTGGTCGCCAGAATGGCGAACGCCTCGCCCGACTCGGCCTCGGCGATGCGCATGGTGCGCAGCTTGTGCGCCAGACCGATCTGCTTCGCCCAGCGTCGGAACTCCCGCTCAATGAGGCGGTCGACGTCGCCGTCGCCGGTGATCATCTGCAACCGCGGGCCGGTACCCACGACGTAGTTGGCGAGCGTCAGCACGATCCCGCGGGCGTAGGAGTTGTTCGCGACCTCGTAGCGGGCACGATTCCGCAGGATCCGCCGCACCTCGGGGCTGGCGGCGGCGTCGGCAGAGAGATGGTCCGCACCCGCCCAGTGGCGACGGTTCTCATGGTTCGTCACCGCCGCGTCATAGCGCCCCCGCAGCGCGGGCAGACTGGAGGTTCCCGAAGGCTGCCATGCCCCATCGCCTGAGTGGCGGGGGCGTCGCCAGCCGAAGATGTGCCTGACCCAATTGAGCATCCGTGCTCGATCCTCCAGCCTGCCCGGTCCTACGCCGCGCCCGGCGGCTCGACCCGTGTCCGCCGCACGCCCAGACCCTTCTTCGCCGCCTTCTTCGAGGCCAGGTGCCGATCCGCCTCGATCTGGTCCCGCAGGCGGTGCTGCTTGACGCTCTGCCCGTCGACCGAAGCCTCGGCGGGGCCCTCGGCGTTATCGCGGATCGTGTTGTCCAATTGCTTCGCCATGATCGCCGCGGCAAAAAGAACGCCGCCTCCACTAGTCATTTATGCCGTGGGAACACGCGTTGACCGGCAAATCGCTCGCGCCGTGGAAAGTTGTTACAGATGTGGAACGGAGGCTCTGGCCTTGACACCGGGCTACGCCATGAAACAATCGGAATCATTTAGGAGCGTGCGTATGGCCAAACCAGTCTTCTCAAAATGGGTTCACTGGGACCAGCGGCGGTGTTTAAGGCAATGCAGTGGGCCTGGTCTCTACGTCCTGGCGCAGTTCGAAGGCGCTCCTCCACGAGAGACCGATCCGGTGGACGAGCGCGTCCTGCTCATCGCCGAGACGCACGCCCAGACGCTCGCCGAACGCTGGATGCAGTTCGACGCCGCTGCGACACGAGGGAAGAACGGCCACTCCGGCGGAAGGCAGTTCTGGGACCTGTACGGAGACGGGGTGGACAGTGTTATCCCAGGCTGGCTGTATGTCGCTGCCGCCTCGGTTCCTGCCAAGACCGATAATGTGCAGTTTTATCTTCGTAACGAGAAAGACGCACTCCTCGATCAGTACCAGGAACGACACGGGCGGCTGCCCGCCTGCAACGCTCGCGGGCCGCAGGGCATGTCATCACCGGCACCGCCTGCGCAAGGTACCAGTGTCAACATCAGCAGGTGGTCCATCACGGATCCACTGAAGAACTTTTCGGGGTGGATCCGGTGGGCCGAACGCTCGACAGCGGAGAGGGTGAGGTTCCCAGGCATCTACGCACTCGCGAAATTCGAACCCACCGCACCTGACCACGTGGACGTGCTCAATGAGCATGTCATTTACCTCGGGGAGACGTGCGACAACTCGCTACGCGGACGGCTCAACCAATTCAACCGCTCGGCATTCCAGCAGAAGGATGGTCACAGCGGGGGATTGACGTACCGGAACCGGTGCGCTGATGAGGGCGATGACCTGTTCCTCGCCATCTATCCGGTGGACGAGTTGACGGAACCGCATCGATCGGCATTCATTCGTCATGTTGAGCGGAGCTTACTTTGGCGCTACGTCTGCCGTTGGGGACGAAGGCCGTCCTGCAACAGCAAATGAATTCCCAGGGTTCCGAGGTGTACCACATGCCCGTCGTCGTCATCCAGTGTGCTGCCAGCAAAGTCGGTGACGCGGGCTTCCTCGCGCGGAGTGACGGGCGACAGGTGACTTTCGTGGCAGACCCCGACAATGCGCCTCCAGACCAGGAGCAACTCTACGCACATCCCGATGCCCCATGTCATGGCGGCCTAACGTGGCGAGACATGCTTCTGGAGTACAACAAGAATTGGTCCCGCCAGAATCCGCTCCACCTAAAACGCGCATGCGAGCTCTATCGTCCGGCGGTCTACACGGACCTTGTCCGCCGGTTCGGGGTTTGCAGCGTCTTCATCCTTTCGGCCGGCTGGGGTCTTGTTCGGAGCGACTTCCTTCTGGCCGCCTATGACATCACCTTTAGCAGCAGTGCCGAAAGGTTTAAACGGCGCCGCCGGCGCGACCTGTTCAACGATTTCTGCATGCTCCCTGCCCATACGTGTGGGCCTGTGGCGTTCGTGGGCGGCGCCAGCTACCTGCCGATGTTCCTGAAGCTGACGGCGCATGTGAATACTCGCAAGATTGTGTTTTTCAACGGAAGGCGGCCGCCGCTTCCGCCCGCTTGCGCGGCGATCCGTTTCATCTGCCGGTCACCTGGCCGAAAGACCAACTGGCACTACGAATGTGCGGAGCAGTTAGCTCAGGATGGCGGCCAATCGCTGTTGGCGGGCTAGAACATCACTGTCCCGTACGCAAACCGTTACCCCCGCTCGCGCGTCGATAGTCGTTCCCCACAGTTTCGGCACGCCCGCACGCGCAGGATGTAGCCGACCTTCGGACGGGTGTAGACCACCGGCAGATGCCGGCAGCCACAGCGCGGGCAGCGCAGGCCACGCTGCTGGGGATCGCGCTGACGGGGTAGCTCGGATAGCCGCACTTAACGCCGTCCCTTCTGGAGGTCGGAGAGTCGGAGCAACTGCCTTGCCGGGCCTTCGCTGCGCTCCGCGCCGAACCTCACCCCGCACATGCTCGCCGCCACGGCACTGCCGACCAGGCAGTCGAACCAGTGGTTGTCGGGCTTGCTCGGTCGGCTCGACCACTCCTGCACCACCCGGCCATGCCCCTCGGTGCGCACCCACGTCTCGCTGCCCGCGACATGGTCGGCGAACAGCCGGTGCTGGGCGGGTGAGTTGCCAAACAGTGTCAAGGCCCCACGGTCACCCGGCGCCGTGCTCAAGCGGGCGTGCACAAACGTCTTCCAGTAGTTGGTGTCGATGAGCACATGGCGCAGTTCGCTCGTACGATTGACGTTGGGCACGTACCAGTGGTGTCCGTGCCGCTCCCCCGGCTTACGGCGGTATGCGCTCATCGGGCGGTTACCGGCCCGGATGCCCACGCCCTTGGCAGGCATGGCGACGGCACCGAGGCGGTGGCAAGCGTTGGCCACCACGCCGGGCAGGTAGCCGGCGTCAACCAGGCAGCGCTCGATCCGCATCACGCCGCCATCGCCAGCCACGGACCATTCCCTGTGCAGATGCTCGCCGAGCAGTTGCTCCAGACCCGCCTGAATGGCGCCCTCCACGCCCGAGCCAGGGAACTGCGCCGCCAGCGTGCGGTTGGCGTCGCGCAGCGTGAAATACCGTCGCTTCTGGTCCGGCAGCGTGCCATAGTCCACGACGTAGCCCGTGAAGTCGGGCTCCCACGCGCAGACGCAGTAGAACAGCACCCGCTCCTGCACGTCCACGTACATCGTCAGGCACGTCGCCGGCTTGGGCACCTGGTGGCGGGGGCGACCGTTGAAGCGCTCGGCCACCTGATCGGGCGTGAGCACGTCCTCGTCGAGCTGGTCGCTGACCGGCTCATTCTGGTACTCGGCGAAAAACGCCTCCTCGTCCCGCAGCTTCAGGTTTATCGCATGCTGCACGGCCGAGAGTTCGTCGGTGTTGTACCGATCCGGCCAGGCGACAATAGCGCCGGCGTCCATCTCAGCCTGGTGCTCGCGGTAAAACTCGGTCGCCCGCCTGCCGCCGTCACCTTCGCGCAGGCCCTCGGCCCTCAGCTCCGCATACCGGTCCCACAGCTTCTCATTGGCAGGCAGCGCGTACGCCATCTTCGTGCACTCGCCCTGCCACTCCGGGTTCTTGTCACGGTTGAGGATCTGATCGGCGAGGTCGTCGTGGTAGATCTTCGTGCAGGTCATGAACCCGGCGATCTTCACGTCCGGCCCGGCCATGCCCAGCACATCGCCGTTGAGTATGGACAGGCGATGCCGCGTTTGACTCGTCGAGGCTGCGGACTGCCGCGTCTGCGGATCATCGAGGATCACGAGTGACGGGCGCACAATGCTGCCATCCATCTTCGTGTGGTGCTGGCCGCGGATGTTCGAATCCAGGCCCGCCACCGTGATGATCGAGCCCGACGACGGGCTGGCCTCCAGATCCCGCTCGCGCAGTGATTCGGGCAGCTGGTCACGCCCCATCGTCGGCAGCACCAACGTGTCGGTCGCCCACGTGATGTACGTCAGCTCGCCCTGGCAGAGCTGGCCCGCCTGCTTCCGGGCGTTGTTCTCCAGCTTGCGGATGGGGTAGATGACCTCGGGGAAGTCCTCCAGGAGCAGGTCGTTGCCGAGCATGTCGCGCTTGATGTCATCAAGCATCGTCTTGGCCTGGTCGGCGGCGCTGCCGATCAGGCACACGTATTCACGGGCGCCGATGAGAATGGCCCACAGCCCCGCCACGCGGGCGAGCGTGGTTTTCCCCGAGCCGCGGGGCATGGCGAAGGCGAACAGCCCGCCCTCGAGCACCGCCCGCTCGATCTTCTCCATCACCCGCAGGTGGTCGTCGCTCCACGGCAGGTGAAATGCCGCCGGGAAATAGCACTCACAGAAGCTGCGGAACGAGCGCTCCGCCGCCTCGCGGCGCGCAGGATCCACCACGTCGGGCACAGCGCCAATGTCGCGTCCCTCGCGCGACAGCGCGAGCTTGCGCTGCAGATCCCGCCGGCGCCGCTCCTCGTACGTGGCCTGCTCCGGCCGTGGCTTGTCCACCTCGCGGGCCAGCCACGCCACGTAGCGGATGAGGTTCACCCGCTTGCCGTCACGCGACGTGACGCGCAGGCCGGCATCGTTGAGCTGGCGGTGCAGCGCGGGCGTGTTGGTCACCGGCCCGAGCGGCGTCGAGTTCAACAGCCGCACGAGCTGCGTCTGGCTCAGATTCCGAGGGTCAATCGCCATCGTGTCGTTGCCTCAACTGTTGGTTGAGCCAGGCGGCGTAATGCACAAGATTGATCGTGCCATCCATGGCCACCGGCGCCCCGCGCTCGACATGGGCACGGACGGTCGCCTCCGGTACGCCCAGGGCCCGCGCCAGCGCCGCCGGCTCCACGGCCGCGGG
>SLDI01000744.1:0-6081 GCA_007125385.1 Phycisphaeraceae bacterium
AGGGATTGAGAGTCAAGTCGGCCATTCAAAGGTCAATAAAGTGACCGATTCCGCCCCCGCCACCACCAACCATGACCGACTTTCACGACAAGCTCATCACCCGCCTCGACGCCCTCGCCGCGCAGCACGACGGGCTCGAGGCCCAGCTCGCCGACCCGGCGGTCGTCGCCGACCATGAGCGAGTGCGCGAGCTGTCGGTGCGGCGGGCCGCGCTGGCATCGACGGTTGAGCTGTACCGCCAGTAGCGATCCGTGCAGGACCAGCTCGCCGAGCACGAGCAGCTCGCCGCCGGCGACGACGCCGAGCTGGCCGAGCTCGCCCGAGCCGAGCTGCCGGAGCTGCGTCAGCGCGCCGAGGCGCTCACGCAAGAGCTGACCAACGAGCTGGTCACGGCCGAGGACCGCGCCGTCGGGGCGGTGATCCTAGAGCTGCGCGCCGGCACGGGCGGCGCCGAGGCGGCGCTGTGGGCGGGCGACCTGCTCGCCATGTACCAGGCCTACGCCCAGCGGCGGGGCTTCTCCTTCGAGCTCATCAGCGCCGCGCCCGGCGAGGCGGGCGGCGTGCGCCAGGCGGTGGCCGAGCTGCGCGGCGAGGCGGTGTTCCAGGCGATGGGCTACGAGGGCGGGGTTCACTGCGTCAAGCGCGTCCCCGCCACTGAGACGCAGGGCCGGGTCCACACCTCGACGGCCACGGTGGCGGTGCTTCCCGAGCCGGAGCGCGTCGAGCTGGACATCCCCGAGTCGGACGTCGAGACGCACGTGACCACCGCTCAGGGGCCAGGCGGGCAGAACGTGAACAAGGTCGCCACGGCCGTGCACCTCGTGCACAAGCCCACGGGCATCGAGGTGCGCATGCAGGAGACCAAGAGCCAGCGCCAGAACCGTGAGCGCGCCTGGCAGCTTCTCCGCGCCCGCGTCTACGAACGCATGCAGGAACAGGCCCGCGCCGAGCGCGCCGAGGCCCGCTCCGCCATGATCGGCTCAGGCGCGCGCAGCGAGCGCGTGCGCACCTACCGCTACAAGGACAACATCGCCGTGGACCACCGCCTCGGCCAATCGTTCAACCTGCGCACCATCCTCGCCGGCCAGCTCGACGAGCTCGTCGACGCCCTGATCGCCCAGGACCGCGCCCAGCGCCTCGCGGCGCTGTGAGAAACCACGGATGCACGCGGATGCGCACGGGCGGAAGATGAAACCACCGACGCATCGTGATGCACGCCGATGCAAGTCTCGAGCTCATATCCGTGAACGCCCGTCCTGCGCGAGTCCGCGAGCGAAGGGCGGGATTTCCCCACCCCTCACCGCATATACAGCCGCTTGTCCGGCATCTCCCGCCGGCGCAGTTGATGCACGTGGTCGTAATGCGCGTGGTAGAGGTTCCCATGCCGCGCCGCGCTGAACGTCGGGTAATACTGCCTTCGTGAACGGTCGCTGGTGTTCGGCCCGCTGCGGTGCGGTGTGCGGCTGTGAAAGAGGATCACGTCGCCCGGCTGCGTCTGCACCATCACCGCCCGATCGAGATCGATCCGCTCGGCCAGCATCCGCCCATGCCCGCCCAGCGCGAACATGCTCACCTGGAGCCACTTGTGGTACCCCGGGAACAGCTCCAGCGCCCCATTGCTCGCCTCGGCCGCGTCAATCGCCACCATCGCCGAGACAATGTCCTCGACGGGGAACGGCTCCCACTGGTGGCAGTCCTGGTGCAGCGTGTAGCCCTGCGTGCCCGCGAGCTTGAAGATGAGCTTGTCCTTGAACAGCATCGGCTCATCATCGAGCACGGCCCGCACGTGCGCCAGCAGCCGCGGATGCTCGCACACACCGCGAAACACGGGCGAGACATCCTGCACCGGGTCGAAGCGCTCGACGATCGGCTGGCCGTCCGTCGTCTGCTTGGGCAGCGTGCGCAGGTTGCGAAAGTCGATCAGGTTCTCCAGGCCCAGCAGGCGATCCGACTCCGCCGCGATCGTCCGCATCTCCTGGGCATCGAACAGGCCGCGCACCACGGCGAAGCCGTCACGGTCAAACGCCTGGCGCGTCTCGTCAACCTGGGCATCGCTGGGCAGGGCGGTGTCGGTCGCGGTCATCGACATTCTCCTCTGATCACAATGCATCCCCATGCATCGGTGGTTCCATTTTCCCCGTGTGCATCCGTGTGCATCCGTGGTTCCACCAACCGTCACCACGGCAGCAGCCGCGCGATGTCGTGGTACGTGACGCTGATGAACAGCAGCAGGATCAGCGCCAGGCCCACCATCGTCGCCGCGCCCTGGATCTGCGGGCTGGCCGGCGATCCCTTGAGCTTCTCGATGATCAGGAACACCATGTGCCCGCCGTCGACGATGGGAATGGGCAGGAAGTTGATCACGGCCAGGTTGACGCTGATGAGCCCGAGGAAGAAGAGGAAGTACGTTGGCCCGCGATCGAGGATGTGCGTGCCTTCGTGGACGATGCCGACCGGCCCACGCAGATGCTCGACACGCACCGTGCCCTGGATCAGCCGCAGCACGGTCTGATAGATGCGCACCATGAACTGGTGCGTCTTCTCGATGCCGATGACGGTGGCGGCGATGGGGTTGGCGCCGGCGACGCGCTGCTGAAGCGTGTACAGGCCGACGGTGGGCGGATGCGTCCACCGCGTGGTGATCAGGCCGTAGCGCGCCTCGTCGTCGAGCACGAGCTCGGCGGCCTCGGGCTCGTCCGCCCCCGGCCGCTGGTACGCGATCGACACCCGGCTGGGGTCGCCCTGTCGCGCCAGGTGCGAGAGGAGGCGCTGCATGTCGCCCCACGTCTCGACGCGCTGATCGTCGATTGAAACGATGCGCGTGGCCGGCGGCAGGTCGCGCGCGGCGGCGGGCGCGTCGGGCAGCGTGCCGCTGACGATGGTGCGGCCGCGGTAGCCTTCGAGCACGATGCCGATGCGGCCGCGCCGATCGGGGGTGATGCGGCCAAGGTCCATTTGCTCGCCGTCGCGCTCGACGATCAGCCGCACCGGCTCGTCGTCGATGAGCTCGGAGACGCGTGGCACGGCCGGCCAGGGCTCGCCGTCGAGCTCGGCGATCAGGTCGCCCGCCCGCACGCCGGCGCGCGAGGCGGGCGTCGGGCCGCGGTCGGTGAGCACCTCCGTGATCGCGGTCACCGGCAGCAGCCCGGCCAGATGCATGTGGCCGTCACGTCGCTCGAGCACAGGATGCGCCGCCTGCACGACGGTCACCTCGGCCGCGTCGCCGCGGAACGTGACCTGGACCGGGCGACCTTCCGCCGCCGCCAGATGATCGAGATACTCGCGGTATGTCTCGACGCTTTGGCCCTGGACGGCGACGATGCGCATCTCCCGCCGCACGCCCGCGGCATATGCGGGGCTGTGCTCGGGCACGCGGCCCACGCGCAGGCTCGCGCCGGCGCCCATCCCGACCGTCAGCAGGCCGTCCGGGCCCTCGGCGAGCGGGCGCATCTCGTAGACCAGCGGCTGCTCACGGCCCGGGCGCTCGATCGTGTAGCGGATGGTCGTCTCGGGATGCCCGAGCATCGTCGCCATCTGCACGTCCATGAAGTCGCGCACTTGCTTGCCGTTGACGTGCGTGATGCGGTCGCCCGGCCGCAGCCCGCGATACGCCGGGTCACCCTCGTGCCCCACGGCATAGGTCACGCCGGCGGGCATCGACGGATCCACCTGCCCGACCACCGCCGAGGGGAACTGCACGCCCGCCATGAACGCCACGATGAAAAACAGCAGCCCGAACACCATGTTCATGATCACGCCCGCGCTGATCACGCACGCCCGCGCCCACACCGGCTTGTTGTTGTACGCCCGCGGATCGCTCGATTCCGTGTCCGGGCCGATGTCCTCCTGGCCGAGCATCTTCACGTACCCGCCCAGCGGGATCCAGTTCAGGCGATACTCGGTCTCGCCGATTTCGCTCTCGCTCGCGCCGTCCTTGAGCCGCTGCTGATACTCCGCCTCGGTTGAGCCGACGCGAAAGCCCAGGCCCGGGCGATAGGTCAGCATCGACTGCCCGAACCCGATGGCGAACTGCGTGCAGCGAATGCCCACCCACTTCGCCACGACGAAGTGGCCCAGCTCATGCACGAAGATAAGGAACCCGAAGCCGACGATGACGGCCAGGATCGCGAGCAGGTTCCAGAGATTTTCGTTGAACACTTCCATTTATCGATTTCTGATTCCTGGTGGCGTGTCGTCAGCCACGATGGCACGAAGGGGGCACCAAGGAAGGCCGGTGGCGGTGGGTGCCACTCACAAGGCCGTCTTCGGCCTTGTCAGTGCCGCGCGGCGTTGCGGGGCCGTCCTGCCGATTCGCACTGACAAGCTCCGCGGACTCCGCTTGTCAGTGGCACCCGTCTCGCCGGCTTCGCCGACCGCCTCCTCCTCTGCCTTCCTGTATTTATCCGTGTTCATCCGTGTTCATTCGTGGCCATTCCTCTTCTCTGTGCTCTCTGTGCCTCTGTGGTTACCCCACCCGCTCCGCCACGAACGCCCGCGCCCGCCGGTCGGCGTCGAGGATCGCCTCCAGGCTGTCCGCCGGATGCGTGTCAATGCTATGCAGCGCCTCGGCCACCAGCTCGCTGATGCGCCCAAAGCGGATCCGGCGCTCCAGGAACGCCTCGACGGCCGCCTCGTTGGCCGCGTTGAATACCGCCCCGGCCGTGCCCCCGGCGCGGATCACGTCGTACGCCAGGCGCAGGGCCGGGAAGCGCTCGGCGTCCGGCGGCTGGAAGTTGAGCTGCGCCAGACGCGACCAGTCCATCGCCGTCGCGCAGCCCGCCGGCCTGTCCGGGCACGTCAACGCATACTGGATCGGGCCGCGCATGTCCGGCTCGCCAAGCTGCGCGAGGATGCTGTGATCGGTGAACTCCACGAAGCTGTGCACGATCGACTCCGGGTGCACAATCACGTCGATGCGCTCGGCCGGCAGATCGAAAAGCCAGTGCGCCTCGATGATCTCCAGCGCCTTGTTCATCATCGTCGCCGAGTCGATGGTGATCTTGCGGCCCATCTGCCAGGTCGGGTGCTTCAGCGCCTGCTCGACGGTCGCGCTCTCGATGGCGGCGCGGTCGGCATTGCGGAACGGCCCGCCGCTGGCGGTGAGCACGATGCGCTTGACGCGCTGGCGCGGATGCTCGCGCAGGCATTGGAAGATGGCCGAATGCTCCGAATCCACGGGGATCAGTCGGGCGCGGTGCTTTTCAATCAGCGGGCGCACCAGCTCGCCGGCGGCGACGAGCGTCTCCTTGTTGGCCAGGCTCATCGTCAGCCCGCGCTCGAGCCCGGCGATCGTCGGCGCGAGACCGGCCGCACCGACCATCGCGGCGGCGAGGTCCGTTGCCTGCACCTGCCTGACCAGCTTCAGCGCCGCGTCAGGCCCGGCGAAGACCGTCGCCTCGGGGCACGCGGCCCGAAGCTTGGCCTCGAGCGTCGGCTCGGCGATCGCCAGGTGCGTCACGCCCAGGCGATTGGCCTGCTCCGCCAGGCGCTCGACGCTGCGCGACGCCGCCAGGCCGACGATCTCGATACACGCCGCGCCCACGCGGTTCAGATGCTCGACGACATGGACGGTGTTCTCGCCGATCGAGCCCGTGCAGCCGAGGATGATCAGCCGGCGCGGCCGCGCGGGCTGCGCGTCGGTCGGCGCGGGTGCCACGTGGCCACGTGGTGCCATGGGCGGCGGGGCGGATTGGCCTTGGGCGGTGCGCGTCATGAGCCGGTGGCGTCCGGATCCTTGGTGGTCTCGGGGGAGGAGGCGTCGGCGGTGGCGTCGGCCGCGGCGGGCGCGGTGGCGGGCGCGGTGGTAACGGTTTGTAGCAGACGGTTGGAGTAGCCGCCGGTCGTCGGGGCCTGTGCCTGGCCCTGGCCGTTGCTTGAGCCGTCGTCGCCCTCGCCGGAGCTTGAGCGTTTGCGCCCGCGCCCGCCGCGCCGGCGGCGCTTCTTGCCGGCGTCGCCGGCCTCACCGCCGCCGTCGCCCTCACCTGCCGACGGCTTGGCCTGCTGCTCGTCGCCGGCCTTGGCGGCCGCGCTGCTGCGCGAGCGCTTCTTGCGCGGCCGACGCTTCGGCTCGCCCTCCGGCTC
>SLDI01000386.1:0-6052 GCA_007125385.1 Phycisphaeraceae bacterium
CCGGATAATAGGGCCTTTATATCGGACCATCCAATCTCTGGCGGTGGTCACGAGGCTGTGCGTGCGGGCCCGGGCCATCGGTGGCCACCGCTTTCACCGCCAGGGACGGGGCGTCGAGCATGGTTATGGACGTGAAGAAGGTGTCCATTTCGACACGGAAGATCGCACGGTCGGGCATCACCTCACCTGGCGACGTCGCACAGCGATGCGCCTGGGGGCGGCAATGACGCGGGCCGTGGCGGTCGAATCTAAAGTTTTTTAAGGGGAGGCGGATTATCGTCTGCCCGCCCGCAAATAAAGATATAATCAGGCCGCCTTAGCCTTTCATCTCGCGCCACGCCCCGTGGTGGCCCAGGACAGGGAGCAGATCATGACCGCCTCGCTGCCTTGCCGGGTGCGGACCGTCATCGCATGCTGTGTTCTGTGTTTGCTCGGCCACGGCACGCCGCCGGAAGCGTTCGCCGGGCCTGTCGAGTTCCAACTCGATGGCCTGAACCTGGGCGGAATCGACCGCATCGGCGATTTCCGCTGGCACGAGACGCTCAAGTTCGACTGGGACACGGACATTTCCATCGGCGGGATCGTGGGCAGACAGAACGCCACGGTGATTCCGGAGATCCGCATCCCGATCCCCTTCTCCTCGCCGCTGGTGATCCCCGGCGTCTACGCGGATACGCGTACCGGGGCGCGCTTCACCGGCAACGTCGCCGGGCAGACCGGCTTTGACCTGTTCGCCGAGTTCTCCGCCAGCGGGCTCGCGGCTGACAACCCCTTCGACTTTCGCCCGACCGTGGACCCGGTGGTGACGGCAGGGAGCTTCGTCCAGCTCGGCACGACGACCGGCTTGCAGGCTGCCCCCGGCTTCACGCAGGAACGCGTCGACCTGCCCGCGTTCGAAGCCGGGCTCGACTTCTTCTTCGATCTGCACATGGACGGCCGGATCGAAGGCGCCCTGTTCCCGGTCATCCCCTACGGCTCCGCACACATCAGCGAGTCGATCAGCGTCCACCAGAGCCTGGCCCACTTCGGCTTCGACCTGGACCCCAAGACCAGCCTCCCGCCGACGCTCACCTTTCTCAAAGACACGTTCATCGAGCACAAGATCGAGTTCCTCGACGACGCGGCCAGCGCCATGACGCATCAGGTCCGTTTCGGCCAGTTTCCCAACGTGCTGGACTTCGGCGAAATTCAGCTCGTCAACCCCTTCGGCATCGATGAGAGCATCATCGGCCCCGACAAGCCCAACCTCAGCATCAGCACCACCGTCAAGCCCGATGACAACCTTATAGCCTACGCGTTCGAGACCCCGCTGCTGCGCATGGGCCTGGACCTCGACGGCATCGCCGGGTACCTGGCGACCGGGGCGTTCGGCTTCCCCACCTCCACGCTCACTCGGTTCGACGAGAGCATCGACGGCTTTGCCGACATCGCCGTCGAGCTGATTGACATCAAGTACGGCATGGAACTCGGCTACCGCGAGACGGTCGAGATCCGCCCCGACTTCCTCGTCGAGCTGAGCTTCGGCGAGCGCGAGGTCGACGTTTTGACGGCTGAAGGCTACGAGCGGGTCAACAGCTTCACCGGGCTCTGGAGCGACCTGCCCGAGTTCGCACTGCTGGGCGACGAGGAGGTCGAGGTGACGGTGGAGTTTCTCGACCTGGTGGGCACGCAGACCAAGCAGGGGAACCTATTCATCACGGACTACCTGCAATTGAAGGTGCTGGAGCTGGAGTCGCTGACAGTGTTCGACACGTTCAGCTTCTCGCTGCCCCCGCTGTACCAGGGCCGGTGGAGTCTGCTGGGCAATCTGCTGGGCGAGGTGGAGCTGGAGTTGTTCAGCTCGACCCAGGGCTTTGAGCTCTCCGACGCGCTGGCGGACCTTGGCGGCAGCTTCACGCTGGAACCGTTCGTCGACACGCGATTGGTCTACTGGGCTTCGCAAGCCAACAACAGCCCGGGCCTCGTCGACCGCTGGGCAGTGTTCGCCGACCACACCACGCCTGATTCACTGGCGGACAGGATTCTCGTGGTGGGCCGAGGCGACGAGACGATGCTGCACCCGCGCGAGGTGCAGCCGATGACGCTGATCGACGCCAGCACCGATACGGACCCGACCATCCGCGTGCGCGAGCTGCGCATCCCCGCCGGGTCCGAGATTTATCAGTCCGGCGAGCGCCGCTGGGCGCTGCACACGATCCACAATGACGGGCTGTACTACAGCGACGGGCTCACCGCGTTTCACGAAGCGGCCTGGCTCCATGGGATCATCATCGGGGGCAGCGGTGAGATGGTGTTTACGGATCGCGTGCGCGTCGAAGCGCAGCATCTGATCCAGACGGCCGGGCACACGATGCGGTTCCAGGGCGGGCAGGCGTTCGAGATGCCCGTGGATTATCACCTCGGCACATCGGGCGCGATCATTTTCGAGGCCACGACGCTGACGCTCGCCGCCCGCCTCGGCGTAACGGACGCCGGGTCGTTCGAGGTTCGGCAGGGGTCGGTCATCACGCTCGCCGGCGGCTATCTGTGGCCGGCCGGCCTGGTCGCGGCGGTGGGCGACGGGTCGCGAGTGATCCTCGCGCACGACACGCACATTGGGCCGAGTGAGTCGGGCGGAACGGTGCTCGCCGCCGATGGCGGCCGGGTGGAGATCGCGTACCCCCGCATCGGCGAGCCGCACCTCGGCTGGGAACACATGATGTACGAGCGCCCGCTCGATAGCGTCACCTTCAAGGCCGGCGATGGCGGGACGGTTGAGTTCACCGGCCCGATCGAGCAGAGCATGGGCGTTTCCACCCGGTTCGAGATCGCCGACGGCGGGGTGATGGTGCTTCAAGGCACCAGGCTATGGACCTTGGACCCCCAGCCCCCGCCCCAGGGGCCTTGGCGGCGGTGGGAGCTCGTTTTCGACGCACGTTATTTTGGGAACTCCTACGCCCTGCACGCCATGGCCGCACAGATGTTCATCGTCGAAAACCACGGCACGTTGCACATTTTCGGGCAAAACCCCTTGTTCCTCAGGCTGCTGTTTGATGAGCACGATCCCTACTGGCACGGTGACCCCGCTGTGCTCTCGGGCCTGAGCCCGAACCTCATCAACACCGGCGAAATCATCGTCCGTCCCGGCTTCGGTCCCAGCAGCGGGACGGGCTGGCTCAGCTTCCAGGAGTGGATCGACGAGCGTGACCCCAAACGCATGACCTTCGACCAGGGCACGTGGACCGTACACCCCATGAGCCAGGTGCACGTTGAAAAGGTCAGCATCGATCCCGAGCTTGACCTCACCCAGTGGTCCATGGCCGTCAACGCCTCGAACGTCACGCTCATGGGCAACGCGCGGTTCGAGTTCCTCAACACCATCGAGGAGAATCGCGGACGGCTGACACTGCAGAACAACCACCTGTTCATCACCCCCGGCGACCTGCTCAACCGCGGCGAGATCCGCGTCGAGTCCAGCGCAACGCTTCAGATGCCAGGCGCTCGGCTGACCATCGATGAAGGCACCGTTTTTATCGACGGGACAAGTGGCGCGAGCCTCGTCGGCGCGGCGAGCATCGAGGTCATTGGCGGCGCGTTCACCAACGCGCTGGCGGCCGGCCCGATCACGCTAGGGGGCGACTGGGTCGTCCGCGAGAAGTGGCTGGGCGCGGATTCCCAAGGCCACGACATCGTCGCCCCCGCCAGCGTCAGCTTCGGCGACGCCCGGGTCGACGCGATCGCGATCGATGCCAGCGTCACGCTCGATGGCGGCGAGGCGACCATGGCATCGCTCGCGCACCTGGCCTCGAACGCCGGCTCGTTAAGTCTCACTGGCGGTAACGTGCTGGCACTGGAACAGGATCTGCACAACGCCGACACCGGCACACTCAGCATCCGCCGAGCCGCGCAACTGCTCATCGACGGTTCACTGACCAGCGAAGGCGGGCTGATCGTCGGCCCCCAGGGGTATCTCCAAGCCGAGGCGGTGCACCTGCTCGCGGGCTCGGCGGCGATCGACGGCGTGGTCGATACGCAGCACGTGAGCATCAGCAACAACGTCACCCTCACCGGCTCGACGTTGATCACCGGCATGTTGAGCAACGCCGGACAGCTCGCGGTGGGCAGTTCCGCGGGCATCATGGAAGTGTTCGGCGGGGTCAACCAGGCCGACACCGGCTCGATCGCCTTCGAGATCCTTGGCCAGGTGGCCGGCGAGAGCTTCGACCAACTCATCCTTCATGCCGACAGCGAGTTCCGCGGCAAACTGCTGCTCCGCTTCGGCGAGGCGTTCACCCCGCGCTTCGGCCGACGGTGGCCGCTCGCCGACGCACGCGAAACGCTCGACGACAACGGGCGGGCCAATGTCGCCTGGCTGTTCGACGAGATCAACGTCGTGGGCCTGGCCCCACTGACCGCCGACCCGCTCGCCGGCGCCTCACAGCAGCATGTCGACGACATGCTGCTGGGGATGTACCACGACATGGCCGTGCTGCTGAGCTTCCACGGCGGATCCGGTGGCGACATGGTGGTCTACACCATCCCTGAGCCCGGTACGTTCGCATTGCTGGCGCTTGGCGGCCTGATGATGTTACGGCTAAGGCAACCTCGCGCCTCGATCACGCATCATTAACCGCCGGCGCTAAATCCTGGATCGGCAGTCTGAAGCGTGAGTGCCTGAACGCCTACTACAGCTTTAGCTTGCGGCAGGTCGACCACGTTGTGCAGACCTTTGCGCGGCACCACAACACGATGCGGCCGCACCAGTCGCTGGGGAATGTGCCGTTGAATGAGCGGAATGGGCCGCCGGGACAAGAAGCGGTGGCTGTATCGATTGGACCGGTGCGGCGGACGCGGTTGCTCGGCGGCTTGCTGAGCCATTACGAGCGGAAGGGGCGTGAAGGTAGGGGGTACGGTGTGTGCCCAACATTTTGAGCCACCTCCGAGTGGCCCGCTTCAGCGGCGGTTGACCCGGCCCCTGCCTGCGGATCAAATGGACGAGGGCTCCGTGTGGGCCACGGATCGGTGCCACGGTCGATCGAACCGGGTCCGAGAGCCCTTGGCCGCCGAGGTCAGATCAGGAGGTGTTTCGATGGCCGGCCAAGCCGTTCGCCCCAGTGGCGGATTCGGCGTCCGCTTGTGCACCAGAACCCTGGTCATTGCCCACCGAAAGCTCCAGAAGCGATCGGCCGCGAGCTCGACGCTTTGCGCGCCCAGGGCGCCAGCAGTGCGTTCTTTGTGGATGACAACTTGATCGGCAACAAGAAGGTTGCGAAGGAGTTGCTGCACCATCTCGTGGAGTATCAACGATGTCATGGCTACCCCTTTGAGTTCGGCACCGAGGCGTCGCTGAACCTCGCCGACGACCGCGAGTTGCTGGAGCTGTTCCGTGAGGCCGGCTTCGCATGGGTGTTCCTCGGCATCGAGACGCCCGATGTCGAGAGCCTCAGGGCCGCGGGCAAGGTGCAGAACACGAAGACCGATTTGCTTGCGGCGGTTCGCACGATCTACGCATATGGCATCGACGTTTATTCGGGCTTCATCGTGGGCTTCGACAACGACACCGCCGAGGCCTTCGACCGCCAGTACCGCTTCATCGTCGACGCTGGCATCCAGTGGCGATGGTCGGACTGTTGACGGCCATGCCGCGCACGCCACTGTATGCGCGCCTCGAGCGCGAAGGTCGTCTGCGCACCGACGTCATGCCAGGCGACAACACCCGCGCCCAGACCAATGTCTTGCCGGCCAGCATGTCCTACGAGACCATGATCGCCGGGTACAAGGCCCTGTATCGCCGCCTGTTCTCCGATCAGGGCATCGCGCAACGCATCCGCAATAAGACGCGTTATCTGCGGCGGCCGGTCAGGCGACCCACCGGCGGATCACTGTTCCTGCAAGCCCACCTGCTCTGGCGCACGCTTGTCCGTGGCATTGTCCCCGGCGGGCCGCGACGCTGGGGGCGGTTCCTCGGGACGCTGCGGTGCCCGCCGCGCGTATGGCCGCTGGTGGTGAGCGATTGGGTCCGCGGGTTGAGCATGCGTGACTATGCGGATCGCCACTTCGGTGAAGCGCCCCA
>SLDI01000292.1:0-6003 GCA_007125385.1 Phycisphaeraceae bacterium
GATCCGCCACGGCATCCAGATCATGGTGAACAACTGCAAGAACTGCAACTTCCCACGAGAACGACGGTACTACGCGATATTCCCCCGGCCAGACGGGGCGCGCGCACGATGCTCTTGGCTGGGGCCTGAGGTTGTACGTATTCCACGATCGGAAATCACTCATCCATAGGCGTCAGCTCCTTCCCATCGGCCTCGAACACCACCACATCGTGCAGCGCCTCACGGCGCACCGTCTTGACGCGCACCCGGCCGTCTTCCAGCGGCGTGATCTGGTTGACAATGCGACCCTCCAGTTCCGCGTGCTCCGCCGTCAACTGCCGTTCCTGGCCGTCGTCGTAGAGGATCAGACCCCAGTTCACGTCGGCGAACCAGACACGATCGTGGTCGTCCACGGCCAGCGGATGAGCCTGATACCGATCGAGCAGATGGTCCCAGTGCCCATCGGCGAACCGGTACAGGCCGTGCTGCGTCCCAAAGTACAGCGTACCTTCGCCATCTTCGGCCATCGCGTAGATGACGCTGCGCGCGTGGCCGGGTGTATCGTTGAAGCGCTCGATGTCCTCGCCGTCGATCATCATCGCGCCGCGCCCGGAGGTGCCGATCCAGAGACGCTCTTTGCTGTCAGACTTGATGAACTGCACCTCGCCCCTCTCGATCCTGTCCGACTTGTCCACCCAAGCGTCACCATCGTAGACGAGCAACTGCCCATTGACGCCCATCCAGGCCTTCCCACGGCTGTCTCGCCCTACGAGCTCATCCTCCGGCAGCTCCGGCCAATTGCGCCCCACGTCCTCCTGGCGCTGCTGACGAAGGCGTGTCGTGCGACGTTCGTCGTGCCATCGAACCTCGGGATTGCGAACGACACCGTCGCGGTAGGACACCCAGCGGTTCCCATCAGCCGTGTGCTGCACGCCGAAGCCCCACTCGACATCCTCGACACCGAACTGGGGATAGCGCCACCGGCCGTTGTCGTAGACGGCGATACCACGGGGCGTGATGACCCAGACCTGCCCCTGCGGGTCCACATCCAGGCGTTTGGCGGGAGCATCGACGTAGCCGTCACCGACGGTGAAATGATCCCGCTGCCCGTCGGCTGTGACGCGTGCCACTCCTTGAGCGGTGGCGAGCCACAGCGCACCATCGCGATCGGTGGCCAGCGCGGGGACGACCGGCACATTCAACGCCGGCAAGGCCAACCACTGCTCGGGCAGATCGGCTGTTTCAAGCCCGCGCTCGCTAATGCCGACAAGGCCCTTGCCCAGCATGCCAGCAAGCACGTCGCCATCGGGCGTCTCGACCAGCGCTGTGACCGCAGGGGGCGCCCCACCCCGGCCGTCTCCATCCGGAGGCTCGATCAGACGCTGGTCGGCCTCGTCAGGCTCGTGGATGAAACGGAATGCATCGTTCCCTGGTGCATAGGCGATGATGGCGCCAACTGAGGTCCCAAGCCACACCTCGCCATCGTGCCTGTGCAGCATGGGTGTGATGGAGTGCTGCATCATTCTGAACATGTAACGATCCATGATGCGCTCGACCTCATCCGGCTCCATCTCGTGCCAGCGCTCTGGCGGTGGCAACGGGGGGATCAGTTCCGGTAGTCGGTCTGTCACGTGCTTGAGCTCACCGTCCTCCAGCCACGCCAAGCCCCGCAGTGTTCCGATCCAGAGTCGGCCCTGATCGTCAATGAGCAGGTGATCGACACCCGCTGGCAGACGATCCGGGCCTGGGTCCGGCATCGGTTCGCCAACCTGCAACGCCTCCCGGCGGCGGGACATCTTGGGAAACACCTGCATCTCCTGGCCATCCCACAACGCCAGGCCGTAGAACGTGCCGATCGCCACCCTGCCGTCCGGCAGCACCGCCACGGCGCTCACCGGCGGCGCTGGCAGGCCTTCGGCGTGGGTCAGGGGAAGCGGTTCGTCAGGCGCCTGCACAGGATCGTCGGCGAAGGCTGCCGTCGTACCGACGCCAAGCAAAACGCCAATGGCCGTGCAACCGAGTCTGGTGATTGCGTTCATGGACATTCCCCAGTTACTCCTCGGCCAGCCCCGTCCTGGCCGCTCTGGATGCCAGTGTACTGTCGCCGGACGTCGGCTCCAATACGTTTCAGCCCCAAAGGCATCGGTAAAGGTATCCGCGATGGCCCTGGCCGACGCCAAAGATGCCCGACGAGCATCCCAGAGTGCCCCTTGCTGAAGGACTACGTCGCCGCGCTGTGACGGGCCGTCGAGGCGGGGTGACGCGACCTGGGGTCGGAGGTGTTCGTGCAGGAAAAGGGCCACTTCTGGATGGCCTTCGAAACCCGCCCGTTCATGCGCGCCATGGGAGGCCTGGCCGACGTGCTGGTGCAGTGGGGGCAGCCGGAACATCCCGTGCAATTGTTAGGACCGCGCGGGCCAAGGGCAGCGTTCCCTACGTTTTCGTCACGACGAGTTGCCCGAGGCTACGTGTGAGGTACCTTCATAGAACCAACAGGAGAGCCGAGGTGCTATCGCCAGAGCAATAAAGGAGAATGGTACATTCGCTGGGGATGGTCCCCGGCATACAGTTTGAGCCCGTACAGCATCCAGAGCGATACGGGGGCGACGCGGCACAACCGCACGTCTCACGGCGTATCCACCAACCTGGCTTTCCCGCCGAAGGTGGTTCTTGATGCGGCCTTGGGCAGGCAAAAATAGGGGCAATACCTTTCGACTGTGAGGGGGGTGTTGTTGGTCCCGCCTGTATCCTGGTGCCAAATCATCTGAATGCGTGACGGGCTCTCAGTAAGGGGCATCGCCCCTGGAAAGGAGCCGTCATGGTTATTGGTACGTCCGAATCCGTTCCGCCAGTCGAAGCTGGCAAGGTGGGGGTGACGCGCGATCAGGGGTCGCGTCTGTCGCCAGACCACTCTGCTACTGCAACGGCAACCCGGTTTTCGCTGCTCGACGCGAAGGCAGCCGCAAGTGGACTCGGTATCAGTTCTCGGAAGCTCTGGGAACTTACGAACTGCGGTGCGATTAGCCATGTCCGAATCGGACGCCGCGTGCTCTACGACCCCCGAGATCTTGATCGCTTCATCGAGAAGGCCAAGAGGGGGGGTGCGTGATGGCAGCACAGCGTGGCAAGGAACAACTACGACGCGACAAAAAGGCCCTGCTCGGTGCCTTGGCGGGCGCTGGGGCTGACGTATCTCAGCCCTCGGCCATCCAATGCCCCTTCCACGACGATGACCACCCATCGGCTGGCGTGTATTCGGACAAAAGTTCGGTGTGGCGATTTAAGTGTCAGGCGTGTGGTGCCGGTGGCGATGTATTCGATATTCGCGCCCGCATAAACGGCACACCCAGCCGTCGTGCCATATCAGCCCTATCCACTGACGGCACTTCCAGATCCGCTGCAAGAGTACGTTCAGGCGGTTGCCAACGCGATGAAGACCGATCCGGCGTGCGTCGCACTGGCCGCACTGACCACGTGTGCCGCGGCCATTGGCACCACCCGAGCCGTGCAGTTGAAGCGGCGCTGGCGCGAGCACCCCCTACTCTGGGCCGTGGTCGTTGCGGAGCAGGGAAGCGGTAAGAGCCCCCCCATTCGTGAAGCGATACGGCCGTTGGCTCAGCGTCAGCAATATGAAATGGCGCAGCAGGCGCGGGCAATCGAGCAGTACGAAGATGAGAATGACGCATATCAGGCGCAAAGGAGACGTGCACGGAAGGGTGAATCCAGTCTCAGCATTGCAAAGCCTGACCGGCCTGTGGCGAAGCGACATCTCGTCAGTGACACCACCATCGAAGCGCTGGCCCCAATTCTGGAGGAGAATCCACGCGGGGTCCTGTTCGATGGTGATGAATTGGCGGGCTGGTTCGGGCAGATGGATAGATACGCTCAGACAAAGCAAGGAGACGCGGCCCAGTGGCGACGCATCTTCGACAGTCACGCGATCACGATTGATCGAAAAAAGGATCGAGAAACGATCCATGTTGCGCGACCAGCGGTATCGATAATCGGAACAATTCAACCAGAGATTCTGAAGCGCGTATTGAGTCCGGAGCATCAGGAATCGGGTTTGGCGGCACGATTATTGGTCGCCTGCCCTCCGGTCGCGCCCAGGCAGTGGAGCGAAGACGATATCCCTGAAGACATCGAGAAGGCGTATGAGGCGGTCGTCGCCGGCTTGTTGAATCTCAATCATGATGTGCAAGCAGACCCGCCCCCGGCTCCAGCCGATGTTGTCCTCACTTTACCAGCACGCAAGCGATTCGGCGAGTGGTTCGATAGCAATGAGGCGGAGCGGGCCGAACTGCAGGGGGTGTTGGCGGGGCATTGGTCGAAGCTCGTGGCTTATTGTGCACGATTTGCGTTGGTGTTCGCGCTGATCCGCCAGGTCATCGATCATGGCGACAACGAATCCATCAGCGTAGAAGATGTTGAAGCCGCTATCACACTGGTTGAGTGGCACAAGGGAGAAGCCCGGCGCGTCCATGGCATGCTGAACGAAGATGAGGACGCTCGTGAACGCCGCCGACTTGCACAGATCATTCAGGCCCATGCGGGCGAGGTCAGCGTCCGCGACTGGCAGCGCAAACGATCCCATGGGAGCGCAGATGCCGCCAAGGCTGTATTGTTCGAGGTTCCCTGGAATCGTGATCTGAGAGGCTGGTGGGCCGCATGGTTCGCCTCCCGCGTCTGCCGGTGGGGGGTGAGCAGCCACGGGAGGCGAACCATGCTGGGGTTAGGCTGTTGGGGCCGGCTCACGGGACGAAGGAGCTTTGATGATGGCCAAGCGGACGGAGTTGGACGCGGCTCAGCAGATGGAGGCGGTGCTGGCGCTGCTGCGGCGTGAGGAACCGGCGTCGAAGCTGGCGCGGCGTTACGGGATCAGCGAGCCGACGCTGTATCGGTATCGCGAGAAGTTCCTGGAAGGCGGCCAGGCCGCGCTGGCGGACGGCCGGCGTGGCAAGGCGGATCCGCGCGATCAGCGGATCGAGAAGCTGGAGAAGGACCTGGCCAAGCGGGACCAGGTGATCGGCGAGCTGACGATCGCCAACCGCATCTTCAAAAAAAAGTCGGAAGGCTTGCTCTAGACGACGAGGTGCGTCACGACGTGAACACGCGACTGGAACAACATCCCGACGCCCGGCGCACGCGTGTGCTGGCACACCTGGGCATCGCGTCGTCGAGCTGGTACCACGAGAAGGTGCCGGCCGGGCAGCGCAAGCGTCCGGGCCCGAAGCGCAAGGCCGTGCCCGAGGCGGTGGAGCGCGCGGTGCTGGCGATGGCGCGGACGAACCCGTGGTACGGCTACAAGCGCATCGCGGTGATGTGCCGACGCGAGGCGCGGCAGGACGCGCGTCAGCCGATGGTCACGAACCGCCAGTGCCTGCGGGTGATGAAGGCGCACGACCTGTTGCAGAAGCCGCTGGCCCGCGCGGCGGAGCTGTACCAGACGGCCAAGCTCTGGCAGCTTCTGCCCCAGGGGCCCAACGAGCTTTGGCAGACGGACGTGACGTACGTGCACATCCCCGGCCACGGCTGGTGGTACGTGATCACGGTGATCGACTACTACAGTCGGTACCTGCTGGCGGCGCACCTGACCGACAGCTACAGCGCGCTGGAGGCGACGGTGGCGCTGGGCAAGGCGCGGGCCGAGGCGGAGCGGATCCACGGGCCGTTGACCAAGCCGCCATTCATCGTGACGGACAACGGCCCGTCGTTCACGGCCAGGCGATTCGTGCGTTATGTGGCCGGGGACTTCAGCCACGTGCGCATCGCGTATCGCACACCGACGCAACTGGGGCTGCTTGAACGCTTCCACCGCACGCTCAAGCAGGAGGAGGTGTACTGGCGGCTGTACGACAGCCCGAGCGAGGCGCGGGCGTGCCTGGCGGAGTTCCACGAACGTTACAACACGCGTCGGCCGCACTGGGCGTTGATCCCCGAGGCCGGCGGCGACCCGCTGACGCCGGAGGATGTGTACACCAGGGGCATGACGGTGCGGCTGCCGGCCTGGCAGCCGTGGGCGAA
>SLDI01000263.1:0-6003 GCA_007125385.1 Phycisphaeraceae bacterium
GTTGCGCTGGCCAGGCTCGCCCGCCTCGCCCTTGTTGGACTGCGAGACGCCCGTAAGCAGGCCGTCCGGCGTCAGCCAGCGCACGAGCCCGTCGCGGGCGCGCGTGGCCGCGACGCGGGCGGCCTCAACCTCGTCCGCCCCCGCCACCAACCCCGCCGCCGCCGCCCGCGCTAGGGCCGTCGCGATGCCCGCCGAGCCTGACGTCTCCCGACCGGTCTCAGGCTCGCCCAGAAAGCAGTCCCACAGCCCGTCCTCGCCCTGGTGCTCGCGCACCCACCGCCCGACGCGGGCCACCTCCTCAACATGCTCAGCCGGGCGCTGGTCCGGCTCCAGCGTCTCGAGCACCCGCACGTGGCCGAGCATGTACCACGCCACGCCGCGGGCCCAGTTGCGGTAGGCGCGCGTGCCGTCGTCGCCGTGGCGCAGCCAGATGGCCCCCTCGTGAGCGAGGCGCCGCCGCCGGTGGGTCAACTGCGCCAGCGCGACCCGGCGCAGCTCCGCGTCGTTGCGCTCGCGGGCGATCAGCGCCAGCGGCCAGGCAACGGTGTACGCCCCCTCGCAGGTGATGGTCGACCCGCCGTAGATCGCATCGTCCTCACGGCGCAGCCGCTGCAGGTGGTCCAGGCCCTTGTCGATGGCCGGGTGTCCCGGCCAGGCCCGGGCCAGGCCGGCGAACATCAGCCCCTGCTCGATGCCGTGGAGGTGGTCGTCCGCCGGGCGGGAGAACATGTCCTCGTAGACGACCCGGGCGCTCTCCTTCTCGGAAAAAAAGAGCCCGAGGTGGGTGTGCAGCGCCTGGCGCATCGCCTCGCGACGCGGGTCATCCAGCTCGGCGAAGTCCGCCAGGGCGTCAAGGACGCAGCCCTCGATCCAGCCAAACGGCTGAACGCTCGCCAGCGAGGCCAGCCGGTCGAGCATCTCACCGACCCGGTCGACCCCGCCCGCGCCGGGCCACATCAGGTGCGGCATGAGCAGCTCGTGCCCGGGGCCCCGCCGGGTCTGCTCCGTCAGCAGCCACAACGGCTCGCCGGCCTCCGCGAGCGTGAGGGTCACACCCTCGCGCAGCACCTCGCTCACCGCCGTCGCGGGCAGCTCCAGCTCGAAGGGCTGGAGCGGGTAGGCGTAACGCATGTCGATGCGCCCGAGGCGCCGCTGCGACCGGGCCAGCGCCACCTCCACCCGCACCGGGCGACGCTCGTCCAGGGCGACGCTCACACGCAGGCGCGCCGGCCGGTCGGTCGGGCGCCCGGCCTGGCTCCACCACTGCACCTGGGCCGGCGACGGCCCGGGCGGGCAGACGGCGAACGCCCGCCAGCCGAACGGCACCCGGCGGTCGGACGGCGGGCTCATCGGCGGAGCGACGACAATGTCGGCGACAGCGTGCTGATCGGGGGAGGTGCCGGTCACAACGGGGAGGATAGCCCGAATGATTCACCACGGAGGCACCGAGACACAGACAGATCACCCAGGAACAGGACGTTCCAGAGCTTGCGCAGCCGGCCCGCTGTGCGCCGACGGCGTCGTCGGCGGCGCTAAACGCCTGCCAACAAAAATCTTACCTCTGTGCCCTCTGTGCCTCTGTGGTGACACGCGCGCCACGAAGACGCGAAGGGCACGAAGAGGGCACGAAGGAAGGCGGCAAGGCAGCTGAGGAAGCCAGGAAGCCAGGAAAAGCCGGAGGGCGCCCCGCCCTGATCGCACTCTTTTCCTGCCTTCCTGCCTTCCTTATCCTCTGCCTGCCTTGATCCGTGTGCATCGGTGTGCATCTGTGGTTCCTTCTTCTTCTCTGTGCTCTCTGTGCCTCTGTGGTTATTCTGAATGATTCGGGATAGGTGCATGCGGGTGACGCCGGAAATCCGCCCTTCGCCCCCGCCACCGGCGGACTCGCTCAGGACGGGCGTTGACGGGGCCCCGCTATCATACCCGGCTATGCCCGAGCCGATTGGACTGATCGCCGGCCACGGCCAGTTGCCGCTGCTCCAGGCCCGGGGGATCCACAAGGCCGGCCACCCGGTCGCGTGCGTCGGCCTCGCGGACCAGTACGACGCCGCACTCCCGCCGATGTGCGACCGCTTCGCCGAGGCGGGCATCATCCGCATCGGCCGCTGGATCCGACTCCTGCGCCGCTGGGGCGTCAGACAGGCCGTCATGATCGGCACCGTTCGCAAGGCACGCATGTACGAGCCCATGCGACTGGTCCGGCAGATGCCCGACTGGCGCGCCGCCAGGCTCTGGTACCGTGTGCTCCGCCACGACAAGCGCAGCCAGGCGCTCCTCGCCGCCGTCGCCGACGAACTTGGACGTTGGGGGATCGAGCTGATCGACACCACCCGATACATCCCGGACCACCTCGCCGAGCCCGGCGTGCTCACACGCCGCAAGCCCAACAGCAGCCAGTGGCGCGACATCGCCTTCGCCTGGCCGATCCTCATGGCCATGAACGAGCTGGACATCGGACAGGCCATCGCCGTCAAGGAACGCGACGTCATCGCCGTCGAGGCCATCGAGGGCACCGACGCCATGATCGCCCGCGCCGGCGAACTGTGCCCCAGCGGCGGATGGGTCCTGGTCAAGGGCGCGCCGCGCGACAAGGACCTCCGATTCGACGTGCCCACCGTCGGCGTCAGGACGATCGAGCATCTCAAGCACGCCGGCGGCACCTGCCTCGTCCTCGCCGCCGGACGCGTCATCCTCGCCGACCGGCCCAAGGTGATCCAGGCCGCCGACGCCGCCGGCATCGCGATCGTCGGCCAGCAGTTGTAAAAGCCACAGCGCCGGCGGACACCACGCGCCCACGTGTGTTGCATCGCGTGGCGGTCGTGGCGGAGGCAATGCGGATCCAGATGAAGCCTCGGGGGTGGGGTGCCACGGCTTGACCCGCAGGGCAAGCCGTGCATGCATGGCCCATCGCACCCGCACAAGGGATATTCCTTACAAGCCCTCGGGCAGCGTGCCGTGCTCGGCGTGGTGGTCGATGATCTGCTGCATGTCGTTGAGCACGGCGCGCGGACCGACGTATTGGCCGTCGCGGTAGCTGCCGGAAACGACCTGCCCATCGCCGTCCAGGAGCACGAGGTTGGGGATGCCCCGGCCGCCGTAGTCGCGCACCACGCCGCTGGCGTTGATCCGGTTGTACGGGATCGCCAGCCAGGGCATCTCGACATTCTGGAGGTAGCGCAGCGCGTCGGCGTTGGAGCGGTCGCGGCTGACGAGCACGACCTCGAACAGATCGGAGTCGCGATGCTCCTCGTAGAAGGCCTTCAGATGCGGGTTGAAGCGCTGGCAGGGCCCGCACCACGACGCCGAGAAGTAGAGCATCACGAAAGGCTGCGTCTGAAGCGTGTCGGTCGGCACGGCCTGGCGGCTGGCGTTGATCAGGTTCGGACCGATCGCCTCGACCATCGCACCGTGCCAGTCGCCGCCGATCTCCAGACCGTGGGCCACCTCCACGGCGGCGGGCAGCTCGGCGAGCTGCTGCTCAAGCCGGGCTTGCAGCCCTTCAACAACGTCGCCCTGCCCGTCACGCTCGTAGCGGGTGATGAGGCTGGCGTAACGCCCGCGCAGCTCCTCGTTCGCCTGCTCCAGAGCTTGGCGATACGCCTCGCGAGCCTGCTCGACCGCCGCGGCGTGCTCCTGGTCGGCCCGGTCCAGGTGCGACTGCTCCGCCTGGCGCAGTTGGACGCCGCCGTAGACGGCGGGCACCAGCAGCACCACGCTCAGCAAAGCGACACTGCGAAGGCTCGGCAGCCGACGCGTCCGGCGGGTGGGGGTCGGGCTCATGTTGTGGCCTCCCGGTTTGAGGATTGAAGGTCGAAGTGTGCTCGCCATTGTAAAGTTCAACCCACGCTTGGCAAGGAAAATCTCGCAGCCGCGCCCCAAAACCCCCGCTCCACGCCGCGCCGGAGGTCCGCGGCCCTTTGGCCGCCGGCATCGTTGCCCGAGCCTCCGGCCCATCGTGGACCGCGAGCCGTCGCCGCGCTAGCCTCACGTGGGCTGGCGCGTCGACGAAAGGCTGGTGCCATGGTGCCACCGACGAACCGCCTGCTGCCATACCTCGACCGGCACGACATCGAGTATGAGCTGATCCAGCATCGCCTCGACTACAGCGCCCAGCGCACCGCCGCGGACACCCACACACCCGGCCGGGCGTTCGCCAAGGTGGTCGTCCTCGAAGCCCAGGGCCAGCCCGTGATGGCGGTGGTGCCGGCCCCGGAAAAGATCGACCTCGACAAGGCGAGCAAGGCCTTGGGAACGAACGTGAGGCTCGCCGACGAGCCGACGCTCGCACGCCTCTTTCCCGATGCCGAGGTCGGCGCCGAGCCGCCGTTCGGCAACCTCTACGAACTCCCGGTGCTCGTCAGCCCCCACCTGGTCGACGATGACTCCATCACCTTCAACGCCGGCTCCCACGAGCAGGCGGTGCGCATGCGCTGGCAGGACTACGAAAAAATGGTCCAGCCGCAGATCGTGGACCTGACCCGCGACCCGTGATCTCTGGAATGAACCGCGAAGCGGCGAAGCAAACGAACGACGCGCAGCGGCAATGCCGTGGGATCCAGCTTCGATCTGAATCAACTTCGCGCCACGGTGCCACGGCTTGTCCCGAAGGGCAAGCCGCGCGTGTCTCGACGATCACCCGGCTTGTCGCTTCGCGGTCAAGCCGTGGCACCCTGAATACGTCCAACCCGGATAAAGCCAACCTTTCAAAGGTTGATAGCCCTGCCCCGTTGCCGCGGCTGTCCCGCTTCGCGCTCTTCGCCTTCTTCGCCCCTTCGCGGTCATTGGAAACCCTCATGCGATCGACCTTCCAGCGGATCATGGCGGCGATGGTCATGGGCCTGGCGCTTGCCGTCGCGTCCCCGGCGTGGTCGCTCGAGGCCGACCAGTTCACCCTGCCGCCGCAGCCCCTGGCCGACCTCGGCCCGGACCTGGACGCCAAGCTCCGGATGCGTCTGGAGCACATCATCGACGAGCTCAACGACCGCATCGACCAGGCCGAGGCCCGCGCCCAGGCCGCGGCAAACACGGAACAGCGCCGAACCGCCGGGCTCGAGGCCGCCGCCTGGCTGTCGCATCACCGCGTCTGCGAGGCGCTCTGGCGTCGCTTCGGCCACGGTTGGCCCGAGGCCTGGATCGAGCTCTACCTCCGCCACGCCGACTTCGAGCACGACAAACCCCTGCGCTTCAACCTCCGCTACCACCGCTCCAAGTTCGGGCTCGCCGCGGTCTGGCGGCCGCAACTGCTCATCGGCGTCGCGCCCGTCGTCAACCTCCACGGCTCGAAAATGGGCACCGACAAGATCGGCCACTTCTTCGCCCAGGGCTACGAGTACTACCGCATCTACCACCGCGGCCTCGAAGCCGGGCTGACCCCGGAAAAGGCGCGCGGCGCCGCCGTCACACACGGAGTAACACAGGAACGCACCTACTTCGGCTACTGGGTCAGCGGAACCTACTCCAACGCCGACCTCGCCGCCAACTACGCCGGCTTCATGTTCTACCGCAACCTCACGCGAGCCGTGCACGTCGACGGCCGGACGCTCGCCCCCATCCTCGTGCGCGACGACGGACGATGGGCCTTCAACACCCAGCGCCGGAACCTGCTCGCCCCCTTCATCTCCGATCATTTCAACGAGGCGATGAACCCCGCCCATTACGAGGCCCCCATGCGCTGGGCAATCCGCCAGGTGCTCGAGAACGACGACCACCGCCGCAACGCCTGGCGCGAGCACTACGGCCTCACACGCGAGCAGGAAGCGCAACGTACCCACGAGCTCGCGGCATGGCACAGGCACGACTACGGCCACAGCGGCTTCGAAAACGTGCTGACGCCGGCGAAACTCTTCTTCGATGAGCACGAGGACACCGACCCGCTGCCCCGCGGGGCGCGCGGTCCCGAGCCGCGATGAGTCCCTCCCTGAACCGCGCCCCGGCCTAGCTGGACAGCGCACCTTCGGCTCAAGTTCCGGCCGCTGACGTGCCGATCCTGACCTCCAGAATCCA
>SLDI01000531.1:0-5990 GCA_007125385.1 Phycisphaeraceae bacterium
GAATCGTCACATCTCCCATCGCCTCTCCGTTGCCGACGACACAGATTCTCCAGCTTCTCGTCCCGCTCTACGTGCGGCTGGACCTGCACCGGCCCATGATGTGCGCTGGTAGCAAGTCGGTGCGCAGCACCGACGGAGGCATCAAGGTGTTTGACCGCCGTTGCCACCGAGGGTGCCCCACCGTGAGCCCGCCGGTTCCTCGCGCGATCCTGTCAGCAACCGACCATTCGTGCCCCCGGCGCCATGGACGCGATGGCAGTATTCGCCGAGCCCCTCGCCCGGCTGGCGTCGGTCACGCCACTGTGCCAGCAGCGGACGCAACGTCGCCGCGATGTCCTTGAGCGGGACGTTGCCGGCATAGAACTCCCCGAGGCGATCACCGTTCAATCCGCCGCCGACGAAGAGGTCGTAGCAGCCGGGCTTGTGTCCAACGAGGCCGATGTCCGCGGTGTACGGCCGGGCACAGCCGTTGGGACAACCCGTCATGCGGACGGTCAACGGCACGTCGGCGAGACCGAGGCGCACCAAGTCGGCTTCCACCGTGTCGATCACACCCGGCATCACGCGCTCCGCTTCGTTCAGCGCCTGGCCGCAGCTCGGCCAGGCGGGGCATGCCATGGCGTGACGACGCACGCCCGTCAACGCCTCGACGGCCGGAACATTGTAAGCCTCCAGCACACCTCGAGCCGTTGCGATCGATGCCTCGGAAAGGTCACCCAGCAACAGGTTCTGCTGCGGCGTCATGATGACGCTGGGACGCAGATGTTCGACAATCGTGCGCAGTGCCGAGCGGCGTCGGACGCGATCCTGGTCCACCACGCGTCCGCTGGGCACATCGAGGCCCAGGAAATGCCGTCCGTTACCCTGTTCGTGCAGTCCGAGCCAGTCCCGGTGCTTCAGCCGTGGCAGAGGCACGCATGGCTGGATCTCAAAGCCGGCCCGCCGTGCGAGCTCGGCGCGGAAGTCCTCGACGCCGAACGCTTCGACGAGGTACTTCAGCCGGGCGTGCTTGCGATCGGTCCGATCGCCGAAGTCGCGGAAAATCGCCAGGATGATCCTCACCGCATCGACGACGTGTCCGGCCTCAACGTACGCCAGCTCGCTCGCCAGGCGGGCGAAGGTGCGGCCGTTCCCGTGGGTCATTCCAAGCCCGCCGCCAACGAGCAGATTCACGCCCCGAAACGTACTGCCGTCCATCACGAGCACCAGGCCCACGTCCTGACTATGGACTTCGACCGAGTTGTCATCCGGCAGGGCGATGCCGAGCTTGAACTTGCGCGGCAGGTACTGCCGGCTGTAGAGACGTTCGAGCTCGTCGCCAGCGGTTGCCTTACGATCGAGCCAGAGCTGCTCGTAGCTGGGCATGGGTGGGCACAGAGCTGTCCGAAGCTCATGCGCCAGGGCACGGGCGGCGCGATAGTCAGGCGTGTCGAGTGGCGCGGCGGGAGCCATGATGTTGCGGGCGATGTCGCCGCAGCCGCAGCGTCCCGACAGGCCGAGCTCGTCCAGGCGGCGCATCGCCGGCCGCAGGTCGCCCTTGCGCAGGCCGTGCAACTGCACGCACTGTCGCGTGGTGAGCCGAAGCGCGCCGGTGCCGCTGACATCGCGAGCGAACCGGTCCAAGCCCAGGTACTGCTCGGCCGTCAACACGCCGGCGGTCACGGCGACGCGGATCATGTACGACGGCTCGGCTTCCACACCCATGGCCTTGCTCGCCAAGCGCTCGTCGCGGCCGCGCTGCTCGTAGATCCCGTGATACTTCAGAAGCTGCAAGGCCTCGCGGCCGAGGCTCGACGTGCCGTCGTCGAGGGCCTGCCGGATCATGGCGGCAAGATCCCAGCCGCCTCGCTTGTCGGCTTCGGCTTGCGTGGGTCTGGGTCTGTTGGCGAGGGGGCTCAAGCTACGCGTCACGGCAGGTCTTCACTTTCCTGATGGCATGCGGTATCGAGCCGCCCTCCTGGCCGTGCAACGGATCGGTGCATCGTGTGGCTGGCAACACGGCCGCGGCAGCCCGTCCGGCACCATCGGCCGGACCGGCGGACAGATCATAACACCAACGCCTCCTCTGAGTTGTAGAGCTGGCTCGGCGCCCGGGCCGCGGTAGCGTCCGGATCAGGAGACGGGTAGGCTGATCATCAGCGGCCCCGGAACCAGCCTTCTACCCCAGATGTAAGGCAGACACGTCCCCCTCAGTGCTGCCGGCTCAGCCTTCGGAGCTCACCCATGTCCCCAGATCCGTGTTACAGCACCGTCGCGTTCGTGGTGGTGATCGTGGCCGCCTCCTTTGTCTCCGCCGACGTTCGCATCGAACGGCTTCCCGATGGTGCCATCCACCCGCAGGCGGCGGTGGACGAGGACGGCACCGTCCACATGATCTACTACCGCGGCGATCCGGGAGACGGCGACATCTACTACGTGCACCGCGCCGCGGACCCGGCCGCGTTCACGGAACCGATCCGCGTCAACAGCCAGGCGGGCAGCGCCGTCGCCGCCGGCACGGTACGCGGGCCGCGCATGACCCTCGGCCGAGCAGGGCGCGTCCACGTCGCGTGGATGGGCTCCTCCAGCGCCCGGCCCAAGGCCCCCGGCGACGCGACGCCGATGCTCTACAGCCGCCTCAACGACGCGGGTACCGCCTTCGAGCCGCAGCGCAACATCATCCAGCACGCCGTGGGGATCGATGGTGGAGGCACCGTCGCCGCCGACCGCGAGGGCCGCGTGTACGTCATCTGGCATGGCCGCGGTGAGCGTCAGGGCGAAGCGCATCGCCGGCTCTACGTCGCATCCTCCAACAACGATGGGCAGAAATTCGCACGCGAGGTGCCAGCATCGCCGAGCAAATTGGGCGCTTGCGCCTGCTGCGGTGTCGAGGCGCATGTCGATGCCCAAGGGAGCCTGCACATCCTCTACCGCTCGGCCAAGGCCAGCGCGGAGCGCGGCGCGTGGCTTGTGAGCTCACGTGACCACGGGCGCAACTTCAACGCGGCGGAGCTCGAGCCCTGGCCAATCAACGCGTGCCCGATGTCCACGGGCGCCTTCGCCGTCACTGATGATCGGCTCATCGTGGCGTGGGAGACGCAGCAGCGGGTCTCCTTCGCCAGCAAACTCGTCGCCGCGGACGCGGCCGGTCAGCCGCACCGCGCCACGGACCAGCAGGCAAGTCAGAAGCACCCGGCGCTGGCGGTCAACGACGCCGGCGAGGTGTTGCTCGGCTGGGCCGAGAACACCGCCTGGGGCCGCGGCGGCGCCGTCGCGTGGCAGCGCTACGACGCAGATGGCACGCCGTTCGGTGAGCCCGGGCGGGCCGAGGGCCTGCCGACCTGGAGCCGTCCCGCGGTCTGGCCCGCAGGTGATGGCTCGTTCGTGATCTGTTACTGACTGCATCGGCCCGACTGCAATCCGCGCGCGTGACATATCGCTCCCCGCGAATTCGCGGTGTCGTTGCTCCGGTGGGGCGGGTACAACCGCTCGACCGCCAGATGCATCCTGTCGTCGAAGACGTCGGCCTAGACCTGCGTCGTGGTCACGTTGCGGTGGCCGAGCTGCTTCTGAACGAGGCCCACGGCTTTGCTTGGGCTGCCGCCTACGACCGGCGCCTGGCGGGGCCGTGGTCATGCACCGCCACGGCGCCGACGCCCCGACGGTGGGGCAGGTCGTCGGAGTCTCGCCGCCGGAGTGATCCGGCCGGGCCGCGCCATCGCGTCGTGGCGGCGTGCCCGTGCCTGACCATGCCGAGCGCCTTGGAGGTGACGGCTGGGACCGGGTGGTGCGGCGACCCCGGTTTGGCCCAACCCTCTGGCCTGGCCCGCCACCGCGTCTCGACCGCCCGCGAGCCAACGCGGCGGGCCGGATCGTGGCAACGGGCGCACTCCTCGTACACACACCACCACCGCCAGCCTCCAACCCGCCCCGGAGCCGGAGCAGGCAACTGGCGAATTTCGCCAGTTGGACCCGCCCCTGCGCACCAGCGCCTGCGTTGAGCTTCCCGTCAACGCCTGATCCACCGAGGTCGCCGCCTGAACACTCGCCGGAGCTCGCCGATGCCCGGGCCGACATGGTCGCAGGCATGGGGCAGGGGTCGGCCAGTTTGCCGGTCGCTCAGGCGCAAGCTCATTCCGCTTCGGCCGGATATCCCCTTTCGATCCAGCCGGACGTTCCACCGTTGAGGCTGCGCACGTTGGTGTACCTGAGCGAGCGTAGCATGAGCATGCCATCCAGTGAACTGTTGCCCTTGTTGCACACGGTCACCATCGGATGATCGCGATCGGAAGGCAGGTCGCCGCCAATGGCCTGCTCCAGTTTGTCGAGCTCGACGTTGATGGCGCCCGGCACGTGGCCGGCCTGGTACTGGTCCGGCTTGCGGACATCGACGAACAAGGTTTTCCTGTCATCGATCAGCGGCCTGGCCTCATCCGCTTCGACCGTGTTGGCCGGATCGCGGGCCAGCGCCCGCAGCCGCTCCAGCAGCTTCTGCTCGCGAGCGTTGGCGGGCTGCGTCTGCCGGGGGAACATTTCCGGAAAATGGCGATGAATCGAGCTCGCGTACTTGAAGATGTTGTCCGGGAAAATCACCACGGCCACGGCATCGGGCACATCCTCAAGCACCTTGAGCAAGCCCGCCACCGCCATGCCGGAACTGGGGCCGGCGATGATGCTCTCCTGCCGGTTCAAGCGCAGGCACATGTCGAACGCCTCGCGATTGGCAACCTCCACGACGTGGTTGTAACGATCGGGCTCAAAAAACCTCGTCTGCTCCAACTGGCGAAGGCTGCGCACCCCCGGGATGTCGTGGCCTTCCTCGGGACACACGCCCACGAGCTGTACGCGGGGATTCTGCTCTCTCAGGAACCGGCCTGCACCGGAGATCGTGCCGCAGGTGCCCAGGCCGGCCACCAGGTGCGTCACCCGGCCTTGCGTCTGGCGCCAGATCTCGGGCCCCGTCGTGCGGTAATGCGCCTCCGGATTGGCCTCGTTGGCGTACTGGTTGAGCATGTGACAATCGCTTTCGCTCTCCGCAATGCTCATGGCCGTCGCGATGGCCCCTTCCGGCGCGCCGGGGGCGGGGCAGAGGTTGTCGTCAAGTTCGAGCACGTCGCAGCCAAAGAATCGCAGGGCGGCGCGCTTCTCGGCGGGCACCGAGGAGGACATCGGTGTCCGCAACGGGTAGTGCTTGGCGTTGGCGATCATCGCCAGGCCCAGGCCGGTGTTGCCCGAGGTCGGCTCCACCAGCTTTTGGCCCGAACCAAGGATGGAGCGGTCTTCCGCATCGCGCACCAGGTTGGCGGCGATGCGGTCCTTGACGGCCCCGAAGGGGTTGTACCATTCCAGCTTTGCGAAGACCCGCATCTGGGCGAATGGGACCACTCGATTTAAGCGTACCAGCGGCGTCGGGTTGTCCGCATTGGACAACATGTCCATGACGCAGTCGTATACGCGGGGGCCAGCGATCTCACTCATCATCGTCTCCTGCATTTAGAACCAAATGATCAGCGTGATCATGCTGCGGGGCGAGCACTCGCCTGGACATGGCCGAGTCTAATGCGCTGCCCCCGGTGCGGCTACGCGCCAAGCCTGTCCCGGCAACCACATGCACGGTGCCAGGGTCAGCCGGTGTGCCCGGCCATGAACCGCCGGAAAGGGCCGACCCGCCAGGGTTGCGGCGCGTATGCCGGTTGAGCAGCGTGCCGATCGAGCGGTCCAACGCAATCATGTTGCCCGCCCCCTCGTCGCGCGGAGGCAGATACGCTCTCATGCAGCGCCTCCGCTTGGCCCGTCACCGCGCATCGGCCGCCCGCGAGCCAACGCGGCGGGCCGGATCGCTGTAACGGCCCCACGCTCATCCACGCCACCGTCACCGCCGCCTCCCAAACCCGTCATCCCGAGTGGAACCAGGAACCGCCGCTCCCGCCCCACGCCGTGACCGGCCAACACCTGCCCACCTGGCATGGCGGCCGACCCTCCTCCCATCCGGCTCCCTCATGCCCGAACCC
>SLDI01000430.1:0-5983 GCA_007125385.1 Phycisphaeraceae bacterium
AAGTAGCCACGGATGAACACGGATGAACACACCTGGGAGGAGGGGAGCGAGGAGCCAGAACGGTGACACTCCGAGCCGCTTGCGGCTTCGCGAAGCCGCAAGCGGCTCAGAGTCGCTCCCCCTCGGTTTCTTCGCTCCCTTCCTCTACTTCCCCATCCGTGTCTATCCGTGTTCATCCGTGGCTATCTCCCCTCCCCGTCTCACACCAGATCGCGCTTGATGGCGTACTCCCAGCTTCGGCAGAAGACGCGCTGGGCGCCCTCCCAGGCGTCGAGGTCGGCGTGGAGCAGGAAGTGCGTGGCCGTGCAGCGCAGGGTGGTGCGGGTGCGCGTGCGGACGTGCCAGTGGCCGCGGCGGAAGCTCTTTTCCGCGACGGTCCGGCCGACGAGCGACTCAAAGCGCTCGTTCTGCGAGCTGTACCATTCGATGATGCGGTTGCCCAGTGTCAGGTCGATGGGCTCGAGGCGCCAGGTGCCCTCGTCCTTGACGACCTTGAGCGTGGAGCGCTCGCGGGCCAGGTCGCGCTTGACCATCCAGCGCAGGCGTCGGGCGGCCAGGCGCGTGCGAGGCGGCGGCGGGGTGCCTTCCGGCTCGGGCAGGGGCTTGAGGTGATGGTCCTCGTCGCGCGGGGCACGCACGGGCAGGCTGAGGCGGCTGGCGGCGGTGTGGACGGTCAGGCGCACGGGCGCGGGCGGGGGCCAGGCCAGCGGCCAGTAGCTGGTCGACAGGGACAGGCGGACGCGGTGGCTGGCGGGGAAGATCTGGGCGACGTCGTTGAGCTGCAGCTGGACGCGGTAGCGCTTGCCGGGGGTCAGCGGCTGGGGATTGCTGCGGCTGTGGCGGTGGGTGAGGTTCAGCAGGCCGTAGGTGATGCGTGTGGCCCGGCCGTCGGGCGCGACGTCGGAGATGCGGGCGGCGAGCATGGCCACGCGGCGGTTGACCTCGAGCTCGAGGTCGAGGATGGGCGGGCCGACGAGGTCCATCGGGCGGGCCAGCGGCGCGGTTTCGAAGATGAGCGCCCCGCCGTCCTCCTCGCGCTGGTCGTGGGGCAGGTCGGGCGGGGCGGCGTAGGAGCACCACTTGCCCGCGAACAGGCCGACGCTCAGCGGCGACTGGACGCTGACGGGCGAGGGGTTGCCGCCGGCCGACGCGGCGACGAGCCGGGCCGGGGCCAGGCCGTAGCTGTGGCGGGTGATGTTCGGGCTTGGCCAGGTGGGCTCGGCGATCCAGCGGCCCGGACGCTCGACGTAGGCGGTGGTGGGCGGGACGGAGTCCTGCAGCCACATGCGCAGCATGGGCTCGTCCATGATGCCGGTGTCGCGGCCTTTGAGCCAGTGGTCGAAGAAGCGCAGGGCTTCCTGGAGGAAGCCGACGGCCGGCCCGGGCGTGCCGAGGTGGGGGTACTTGTGGCTCCAGGGCCCGATGAGCCCGAGCCGGGGCACGCGCAGGTGCTCGAGCATGCGGAAGATGGCGTTGGAGTAGCCGTCGGCCCAGCCGCCGACGAGCATGACGGGGCAGTTGATCGCGTGGTAGTCTTCGCAGATCGAGCCGTGGCGCCAGTAGGCGTCGCGTCGCTGGTGCTGGAGCCAGGTCTCGATCCAGGGGTGGTTGTGCTCGAGGCGGTTCAGCCAGATGTCTCGCCAATGATCGCCGACGATGTGCGGGTCGGGCGGGCAGGAGTTGTAGGAGAACATGACCGACGCCCAGGAGAGGTTGTCGCCGAGCAGGCATCCGCCCATGTAGTGCACGTCGTCGGCGTAGCGGTCGTCGGTGGAGCTGAGGCTGATGACGGCCTTGAGCGGTGCGGGCCGGCGTGCGGCGACCTGCAGGCCGTTGAACCCGCCCCAGGAGATGCCGATCATGGCGACGTGGCCGTCGCACCAGGGTTGTTGGGCGAGCCAGTGGACGATGGCGATGGCGTCGTCCTGCTCCCGGGGCAGGTACTCGTCGAGGAGGATGCCCTCGGAGTTGCCGCTGCCGCGCAGGTCCACGCGGACGGATGCGTAGCCGTGGCCGGCGAAGTATGGATGGTGGATGGCGTCGCGCGCGGCGGTGAAGTCGCGCAGGCGGTAGGGGATGTACTCGAGGATGGCGGGCACGGGGCTGTGCTCGGCGTCGCGGGGCAGCCAGATGCGCGCCGCCAGTCGCACGCCGTCGGGCATGCGGATCCATGCGTGGTCGATGACGCGAACCCGGTGAGGCAAATGACGGACGGTGCGCAAGGCAGGGGCTCCGGGGACGATGGCACGGGGCGCGGTGTTATTCACCTTTGAATGGTCGCTTTAACTGCAGGTCGTGGGGTGCCACGGCTTGTCCCGAAGGGTAAGCCGTGCGCTTGCCGATGATCGCACGGCTCGCCGCTTCGCGGTCAAGCCGTGGCACCCCCGATGCGCCGGATCCCGGTGAAGTTGACCATTCAAAGGTCAACCGAACGCGTTCAATCCAATCGTGGCGGGTGCCACTGACAAGGCCGTCTTCGGCCTTGTCAGTGTCGGACGGCTAGCGGCGCCGCGTCGCCGATTCACACTGACAAGCTCCGCGGACTACGCTTGTCAGTGGCACCCGGCGCACCCTCCCCCCGCCCCCCCCGGAGGGGGGGGGGGAAGGCGTTCGGCCCCTCCCGGGGCGAGGGGGGGGTGATTGCCGGACCTCGCCTAGCCTTTCTTCTCCTTGTTCTTTTTCGTTTCCTCCTGCCCGCCTTCCTTCGTGCCTCCTTCGTGTGCTTCGCGTCATCGCCGCTACGCCGCGCGCTCCTCCTCATGCACCGACTCGACGGCGAAGTCGAGCGCGTGCTCGCAGTAGCGGTGCTTCTCGATCATCTCGTGCTCGCTGTCGGCGCCGATGTGCAGCTCGGCGAGGACGAAGCTGTAGCTGTCCTGGCCGAAGAGCGTCGAGAGCCGGCAGCCGGGCTGGACGCGGACCTCGACGTGCAGACCCGGGATCTCGCGCTCAAGGCTCTGGACGATCGCCGCCGGGGGCACGCGCTGCACCACGCCGTCGGCGAAGCGGCGGATGAAGCACTTGGCGGCGATGCGGAACGGGCCCCGGCGATGGGGCATGTGGGGTGTGCGGCCGAGGGCGAGCTCGAGCATCACGTGATGGTTGGACACGCCGTCGACCTTCTCGAAGATGGCGGCGTGGGACTGGCTGATGCGCGGGTTGATCTCGAGGATCCAGATGCGCCCGGTCGCCGGGTCGTAGTAGAGCTCGCAGTTGAAGGCCGTCTGGTTCAGCCCGAGCCGGCGGACGAGGCGTTCGACGATGCTGGTCATCCGGAGCTGGACGTGGGGCGGGAGCTGGGAGGGGTACTGGTAGCGGGCGAAGCTGACGTCGTTGTCGTGGCGGACGGAGTCGATGATGCCGTGGGTGCGAACCTCGCCGTGGGCGACGTGGCCTTCGACGGTGCACTGCCAGCCGCCGATGAGCTGCTCGGCGATGCAGTGCCCGCCGCCGACGCCGGCGACCTCGCCCGGCAGGCCGGCGCGGGCGAGCAGTTGGTCGAACGGCTCGGCGAACAGGGGCAGGCGCTGGCGCATGATCTCCAGGGCCTGGTGCAGCTCGTCGAGCGAGCTGATGCGAAAGCCGAGGTAGGACTGGAAGCTCTTGACCGGCTTGAGCCAGAAGGGCACGCCCAGGCGCGTGGCCAGGCGTGCCCAGATCCGCTGGGCCCCGTCGTCGGGGTCAACGGGGGCGAACGCGGGCACGTGCTCGGGCACGGCGCGGGCCTGGACGAGTCGGCTCCAGTACTTGTGCTCGCAGCGCAGCACGCTGGCCAGCGAGGCGCTGGGCAGGGCGAAGCGGTTGGCCAGGATCGGGATCATGTCGCTGACGGGAAAGTCCCAGTACCCGGCCACGGCGTCGACGGTGCCGGGGAAGCAGGCCAGGGACTCGCTGGCCTCGTGGAGCAGGTGCTCCAGAGGCAGGCTGGCCGGGCCCTGGACCTGGTCGTAGGTGAACAGGCGGTGGAACCGGCAGGGCTGGGCGGTGGGCAGGGTTCGCAGCCGGGCGTGGTTGGGCTCATCCAGGCCCACGATGAAGATGTTCTTGTGCATCACTCTGGCGTCCGTGCGCGCGGCAGTCGGGCATTGCGCGATGGACGTTAGGCCTGCCGGCAACAGGGCTTCCACCGCTGGTGGGTCGGTTGAGACGGCTCCCGGTTCCCGGGCGGGGCCGGCGCAGGCGGCAGGTGGGGGTAAACCCGGGCCGGAAGCGGACCGACATTGCCTGAAAGGGCCGCGCCGATGGTGCGCGGCTGGGAGCAGGAGCCTGGACATGGCCACGCGCTGGCTGAGTGTGAAGGAGGCGGCCGCCGCCCTGGGCGTCAGCGAGAAGACGGTGCGACGCCGCGTCAGGCGGCAGATGCTCGAGTCGCGCCGCGGCGACGGCGGGCGGATAGAAGTGTGCGCGCCCGTGCCGGACGCGGGCGGCGAGGCGCCCGTGAGCATCCAGCGGCAGGCGGCGGCGAACGAGCCGTCGGCCGGGCCCACCGCCGGGTTCATCGCCAAGGCGGGGCGCTACTCCCCGCTGCCGGCGTCCGCCCACGACACCCCCACCACCGAGACCGACGCCACCACCAACCCCGCCACCCGCCCCACCACCGGGCCCGCCACCCATGCCGGGGTCAGCTCCATGTCGGCGCCCGCCGGTGCCGACGATCGCCACGATGAGCAGCCGGCCGACGACGCCGGGGGCGATCGTCCCGGCTTCCGGCCGGGCAAGCTGCTCGGCGATGGCGAGGAGGCGGGCACGGAGGACGTGGCCCGGCGGTTTCAGCGACTGGCCGGGGCGAGCATGATGCTGGCCCAGCGCCACGCCGACGACGCCCACGAGCAGCTCGTGCACGCGCGCGGCGAGATCCATCGCCTGCGCAAGCTCTGCCAGGGGGCGCTGATCGCGGTCGCGGCGACGGCGGTGCTGGGACTGTTCATCGTCGGCGTGCTCGGGGCGCGGGCGAGCAACGCCAACACCCGCCTCGAGGCCCAGCGCGAGCGCACCGAGGCGGCGGAGCTGGCGATGCAGCGCGCCGACGAGCAGCGCTGGCAGGTGACCGAGCAGTTGATGAGCCTGCACGCGGCCCTGGCCGAGCACATCGACACGCTCGACGCCGAGCAGGTCGAGGCCTTGAGCCGGCTGATGAACGAGCGGCCGGGCGAGGCGCAGCCGTGGCGGGAGGATCGGGCCCGGCCGCGCCGGCGGTGATGATCGCACGGTCAATCCGACGGCTGTGGCTGCCGCCGACAAACGCACGTATCGGCCCTTGCCGGTGCGGTGCGGTGATTCACACTGACAAGCTCCGCGGACTCCGCTTGTCAATGGCACCCGGCGCAGCCATCGCCGGCAGACCCACCACGATGCTCGTGGATCTCCGCCGAAAATGGTGGGTTTCGCTTCGCTCTACCCACCCTACACCGCAGGCTCACGGTTTGAGGCGTCAGAGTTGCGTCCAGTCGAAGACGGTGGACAGGGCGGGCTGCTGGCGGTTGGCGAGGTTCTGGTAGACGCGTTGGGCGTCGTGGGGGGAGGCGACGTCGTAGAGGCCGGCCACGTCGAGGCGGCCGTCGTCGAGCCAGCGCAGGGCGGCGGCGTAGTTCTCGAAGATGCTGCCGGGGTCGAACGCGTCGCGGTGCCAGGGGATTTCGTACTCCCACCCGCTGCGGATGGTCAGGAAGTGGTGGAAGACGGTGCGCAGCAGGGGGTGCATGGACAGGTCGGTCTGCTGCCGCCAGAAGGCGCCGATCAGGGCCATTTCGCCGCCGTGGCGCAGCAGTTGGCAGGCGTCGAGGACGGCCTGCTCGTGGCCGGCGCATTCGAGGACGAGGTCGTACTGGCGCTGGTGGTCGGCGTCGTCGACGGGGACGCGGTCGAGGGCGTCGAGGGCCTTGTCGCAGGCGATGCGGCGCACGGCGGCGTTGGGGTCGGCGCCGGCGACCTGGTAGCCGGCGATGCGGAAGACCTGGGCCGCGAGGTGCCCGACGAGCCCGAG
>SLDI01000469.1:0-5979 GCA_007125385.1 Phycisphaeraceae bacterium
ACCCTACATCGACGCGGCACAGGAGTCTTGGCAGGGTGCCACGGCTTGCCCGCGAAGCGGCAAGCCGTGCGATCCGCGACAAACGCACGGCTTGCCCTTCGGGACAAGCCGTGGCACCCCAGGGCCGGGGGCGAAATCGACCATCGCAATCGCTCACGCCGCCTTGAGCGCATCACGATTGACCACCTGCGTTGCGAGCTGCGTCAGCTCGGTGTCGGTCTGCTTCTCCTCTTCGAGGGTTTCGTGCAGGAGCTTGCGTGCCTCGTCGTAGCCCAGCAGCTCCGCCCACGTGCACAGCGTGCCGTACGCCGCGATCTCGTAATGCTCGACCTTCTGCGCCGACTCGACGAGCAACGCGTCGCGCACGTCGGGGGCCGCGTCCTCGCTCAGCAGCTCCTCGCCCTCGCTGACAATGCCCTTCATCGCCTGGCAGGCTTTGGTGTCGACGCTGCGATCGATGCTGGCGAAGACCTGCTCCAGCCGCTCGACCTGCTTCTGCGTCTGCTCGGCGTGCTTCTCAATGCTCTTGCGCAACTGCTCGTGCGAGGCGTTGCTCGCCATGCGCGGCAGGGCGTGCACGAGCTGCTTCTCGGCGCTGTGAATGTCCTTGAGCTCCTCCACGAACGCCATCGCCAGTGACTTGATCGCCATGATTGCGTGCTCCGTGTTGCGGGTGTTGGTTGGACCTGTTTCACGATGCTAGCCCGCGCCCCGTCGCCGGCGCGGCTGGGGTCTGAGCGTGGTTGACGCCTCGGGGCTCGCCACGACGACGCCCCCGGGGCTGGGGCCCAGCGATGCGGGCTAGAGGGCGTCGCGGCCGGTCTGGCGGGCGATGCGCCGGCCGCACTCCGGGCATCGCGGCCCCGGCGAGCCGCGCAGGTCGTAGCCGCACGTCGCGCACGCTCCGCGCTGGGGGACCTGGAGCCAGTGCTGGTGGTAGCCCAGCTTCAGCAGCCCGTAGCCGGCGAGGAAGGAGATGCCCACGGTGCCGACGATCATCGCCAGCGCGGCCGCGAGGTGGCCGACGGTCATCACCTCGCCGAGATGAAACGTCGCGAACGCGGCGACCAGCGACACGATGCCCGCCAGGGCCGCGAGGTTCCAATAGCGGGGGCGGTGTCGGACCAGCGGCAGCGGCACGAGAAGCTGGGCGAGCATGAAGCCGATGCTGTTGATCGCGTTTGTCGTCGCCGCCAGGAACATCAAGGCGATGGCGCCGAGGTCGTCGATGCCCAGCCATCGCGCCGGGGCGCGCACGCCAAGCAGCGCCGCGGCCACGAGGTAGATGAGCACGGGCACGAGGGGTGCGACCCAGAAGCAGACCACGGCCACGGGGCGGCACGGCAGGGGGCGGGCGTCGTCGTGGGCCAACGGCATGGCGGGATTGTAGAGGCCGGGGCGCAGGCGGCGCAAGCGTCCATCCGGGTCGCTGTCAAATGAGCGCCGGTAGGGAGTAGATCCACAGGATGAGTATGCCGATGATCCAGGAGGCCGCCACGAAGAACACCTGCGATTCGATGGGCATTTGGAGCATATCGCCCATGCGGCGCCACCAGATGACGAGCATGGTCGCGGCGATGCCTGTCATGAGGACAGTGAGGCAGCCGGCCACGGGATCGCGATACTCCCGAAGGCGATCAGGAAGCTGGGCCAGCAGCCAGACCGCCAGCGGCGCGAGCGCGGCCAGGAAAAGCGGCAGGGCGCTGAGCCAGACGGGCCAGGCATCGAGCCTCAGGCGCGTGCGGCGAAGGTGGCGATAGAGCGACAGAAGCGGCGAGCCGAGGTCAACGACAAGCTCGAGCCGCTGCCCGCACTCGGGGCAGCTCGTGCCCGTCAAGTCGCGCAGGTTGTAGCTGCAATTGGGGCAGGGCACGTCGCGATGGCGCAGATACGCCGGGAGAAGCTCGTCCATGGCCTGCGGGGCCGGCGACGCGGCGGGCACGTCATCGCATGGGTCGGTGTCCGGGGCGGTCATGACGGGGTACCCCCTGGCTGATGGTGCTGCGGGGCGCGGCGTGATGGCGAACGGTGAACGTCGAGTGCATGATGACGTTCGAGTGCGCGGCGAACGGCCGGCGAGGCTGACGCAGCATCGCCATGTAGAATGGCGGCGAATGCACGCGGACGCAACCGGCGGTCCGCACAGAGCACGGTTCGGGATGCTGTGTGGCACGCGGGGCCCGGCACGCGGCGACCGGCATTGCAGGGGCAGGGTTACCAGATCATGGCCAGCAGCAATATCGCCAATCCCTGGATGACAAACACGATCCCGAGAAACAGGAATATCCGCGGCGCGGTCGCTTCGTCGTAGATGTGATACGCCAGTTCCCGGAAAACGCTCTGCTCAAAGATCTTTCGGCCAAGCCGACAGAATGCCACGCCACCGGGTCGCCTTCCGGCAATCAACAATAGGCCTGCGATGACGTTGCCCCACCCGATCAGGTGCAGCAGGTTCATGGCTGCCGCGCTCCTGGACTGGCGGATTCGTAGAACCGATCGGACCCTAGTGTAGCGGCGATCCATACCCGACCGCTATACTCCCCCCCATGCTCGCCCAGGCCCACAGCGTCGTCCTCCAGAACATCGACCCGCTTGCCTGCAAAGTCGAAGTCGACGTTGCTGAGGAGGGGTTGCTCACAATGACCGTCGCGAGGCAATAAACTCCGGTCCGGCGGCCGCCGTGTTCGTCAATAAGGGAGGTGAGCGTGCAGGATTCTGCCGGTAAACAACACGTTGTGCGTCGCGCGGGCAGTGTCCTCCTGCTCGCCGCGTGGCTTGCGGGCGCGATTGTCATGCTGCTGCCGGCTTACCACGGCGAGTTCATTGCACCGGGCTCGGCGACGACCTTACACGGTCTTCAAATTGCTGTCATCGGCTTCGTGTTCGGCTTTACGCAGCTCGAGTTGTTGCTGATGGCAACGCTTCCCATCACGCTCTTCCTGCTAACGCCGCTGATATTGCTGCGTTATCTGCGGCGCGAGTATGTGCTGCCGGCGATTTGGGGAAGTCTACTCGCGATCAGCGCCGTGTCACCTGTGATAGCGGCCTTGGCACCTTTGCATGGCGTGAACCAGCGGCTTTTTGGCTTCTATCTGCTGCCCCTGCCGCTATTGATCGCCGGCGCGGCCCTCTACACGCTGGGTTACGCCGGGCTCCTGGCATCGCGCCAGGATCGACGTGCCACTCGACAGTTGTGCATTCACTGCGGTTATGACCTCCGGGGGACGCCAACCGGTGTCTGCCCCGAGTGTGGGCAGGCGAACGATGTGCGCGGCGATGAGCTCAATTGACGCCTTCCCCCTCCGCTATACTCCCCCCATGCTCGCCCAGGTCCACAGCTTCGTCCTCCAGGGCATCGACCCGCTTGCCTGCGAAGTCGAGGTCGACGTTGCCGAGGAGGGCCTGCCCAAGACGACGATCGTCGGGCTGCCCGATGCGGCCGTCAAGGAGTCCATCGAGCGCGTCCGCTCCGCGATGGTCAACTCCGGGTTCCCCTTTCCGCTGGCCCGCCTGCTCGTCAACCTCGCCCCGGCCGACATCCGCAAGGAAGGCCCGGCCTTTGACCTGCCCATCGCCCTGGGCCTGCTCATCGCCGAGCGGGTCATCCGCAGCGAGCGGCATCGCGAGTTTCTCTTTGCCGGCGAGCTGGCGCTGGACGGCCGACTGCGCCCCATCCGCGGGGCGATCAATCTCGCGCTCTTGGCGCGTGAGCACAAGATGGCGGGGCTCATCGTGCCCGAGGACAACGCCGAGGAGGCCGCGGGCGTCGGCGGCGTGAAGGTCTACCCGGTCCAGACGCTGGCGCAGGTCGTGGGCTTTCTCAACGAGGTGGACGACATCCAGCCGCTGGCGGATCGTGGGGACACGGCCTTCGGCTTCGACGAGCGGGCCGAGGTCGATTTCGCCGACATCCGCGGGCAGGAGGCGGTCAAGCGCGCGGCGATGCTCGCGGCCGCGGGGGCGCACAACCTGCTCATGCTCGGGCCCGCGGGCACGGGCAAGACGATGATCGCCAAGGCCATGCCCGGCATCCTCCCGCCGCTGACGCGCGAGGAGGCGCTGGAGATCACGCGCATCTACTCGGCCGTCGGGCAGGTGCCGGCCGGGCAGTCGCTCATCCGCCATCGCCCGGTGCGCACGCCACACCACACCGCCAGCAGCGCGGCCGTGATCGGCGGGGGCACGATTCCCAAGCCCGGCGAGGTGAGCTTGGCCCATCGCGGCGTGCTGTTTCTTGACGAAGTGCCCGAGTTTCCGCGCATGGTGCTCGAGACGCTGCGCCAGCCGCTGGAAGACGGCTACGTCACCATCTCGCGGGCGCACAGCTCCATCCGCTTCCCCGCCCGCTTCCTCATGCTGGGGGCGATGAACCCCACGCCCAAGGGCGACAAGCCCACCGACGAGTTCTCCCATCGCCAGATGCAGCGCTACCTCGCCCGGCTGTCCGGCCCATTCATCGACCGCGTGGACCTGCACGTCGAGGTCCCGCCTGTGCCCTATCAGCAGCTCAGCGGCGAGCGGCGCGGCACGGGCTCGGCGGAGCTGCGCGAGCGCGTCGTCGCGGCGCGCCAGCGGGCGATCAAGCGCAACGGCAGTGCGCTCAAACCCAACAGCGCGCTCACCGGCCGCGAGCTCGATCGCGTCGCGGTGCTCGACGACACGGGCCGGGAGCTGCTGCGCCAGGCGATGAGCGAGCTGAACCTGAGCGCCCGGGCGTACGACAAGATCCGCCGCGTTGCCCGCACCATCGCGGACGTCGACGACGCCGACGTGATCCGCCCCGAGCATGTCGCGGAGGCGGTGCAGTATCGGCTGCTGGATCGTGAACTGTAGGCAGCCGCTGGTGGCTTCGCGAGGCGCCCCGTATGCCCGGGGCGGTGGTGCGGGAAAGGGTGAATGCGGCCGAGAGGAGTCGAACCTCCACGGGGTTTTATCCCCACCAGGCCCTCAACCTGGCGCGTCTGCCAATTCCGCCACGGCCGCGGCGTGCCCGGGCGTCGCCGGGGACTCCACAGTATAAGCGCTGCCCGGCCGTTGTCGAGGCGAGCGGTGGCAGGTTCTCGCAGAGGCCGCCGAGAGCGCAGAGGGCGCGGGTTGGCTATACCTCGCGAGCCCCGGGTGCCGTGGTCTTGGCGAGTCCGCTCGCCAAGGCCACGATCCTGCGTGTCCATCGCTGGCCTTGGCATTCGCCAGGACCACACCCCCAGCGCAGTGCCACACCACCCATCATCTCCGCGCCCTCCGCGAGAACCCCCCCTCTACAATCACCGCCATGAGCATCCAACACATCGGCAGCGTCTACATCGCCGACACCGCCCGCGTCGTGGGCGAGGTCGAGCTGGGTGAGGGCGTCAACCTCTGGTACGGGGCCGTGATCCGCGGCGACGTGGCGCCGGTGAGCATCGGCACGGGCACCAACATCCAGGACGCGGCCGTCGTCCACTGCGACTCCGACGTGCCCAACGTCATCGAGGCGAACGTCAGCGTCGGCCACGGCGCGATCGTCCATGGCAAGCGCGTCGGCGAAGGCACGCTCATCGGGATGGGCGCGACCGTGCTTGGGCAGACGGTCATCGGCCGCGGGTGCCTGGTCGCCGCCGGGGCGCTCGTGCCGCCGGGGCTGGAGGTGCCCGACGGCCACGTCGTCATGGGCGTGCCTGGCCGGGTCGTGCGACCCATCAACGATAAGGAGCGCGCCTACCTCGCCTGGCTCGCCCCGCACTACGTCGAGCTGGCGCGGCTTCATGCAACGCAGCCGCAGGACAGGCGCGTGCGGGCGATGGAGCGGTAGGCTTGGTTGGAAACGGGTGTCACGCAACGCCGTGAACTTCACGCGTGGCGGCGCCGATGTAGGGTGGGTAGAGCGAAGCGAAACCCACCACGATAGTCGTGGATCTCCGACGAAGCCGGTGGGTTGCGCTTCGCTCTACCCACCCTACCACGACACCGAGCGGCAGCCGCCATCACCGAAACAAGCCA
>SLDI01000236.1:0-5960 GCA_007125385.1 Phycisphaeraceae bacterium
CGGCGGCACGTGTTGCACACGCTGGCCCAGACGGCCGGCTTCTGGCTCACATTCCTGCTGCTCATCCCCGCCGGCCTGGCGGCCCCCGAAGTCCACGCCGGCATCCCCGGCTGGCAGACAGGCAACGCGACGCGCCTCCTCGCCGCCGTGCTTTTCGTCGCCGGTGGAACCCTTGGGATCACCAGCGGCATCACGATGGCCCGCGCCGGCCGCGGCACCCCGCTGCCCACCGCGTGCCCCAGCGAGCTCGTGGTCGCCGGGCCTTACCGCTTCGTGCGCAACCCGATGGCGGTCGCCGGCCTCACCCAGGGCGCCGCTATCGCCCTCTGGCTCGGCTCACCGCTGGTCCTTGCGTATGTCCTGGCGGGTGCGATCGTGTGGCACGCGATCGTCCGCCCGTTGGAGGAGCACGACCTGGCGCAACGCTTCGGCGAAGCGTATGAGGGTTACCGCTGGGCCGTGCGCTGCTGGCTGCCGATGTCGCTCATCTCAACCACGGGCCGAGCCACCATCTTGCCCGGGGATACCGACCCCACGGCATAGTTCGGACAGCGGCGGCATGGCCACGGCGCCACTTCGGCATCTGCCCGCACGATCACTGCGCGCGTTCATGACTACGATGCTTTACGCTGCGATCGCTCATCGCCGCCGCCATGATCACCCGGCGGGTCGCCTTGCCAAGGCGCGGCCACAGCTCGATGAGTCGGCATAGCTCCGCATCGGTGTGCATCGGCGCCGGCCCTGAGGGCGGACCGCCGGCAGCACCATCGGCGGCTGGCGCCGCCACAAGCGCCTGCCGGCAGGTTGTTTGCGAAGCGTCCGTTCGCCTCACTGTCGATCCGGAGGTTGCGGGTTCGAGTCCCGTCACCCTCGCTTACGTAAACTTCGCCGATGACGCGATATAGCGTCCACCCTTCCTTGAAGGTGCGGCCCGCGAAAAGGTCAACCGTTGACCGTTGCGCAGGAGCACGCACCATGCCACGACTGAAAAACCGTCTGCCGCGAATGTACCGCGACCGCGGCCGCGCGTACGTCAAGATCAATGGCAAGCGCCTCAGGCTCGGCCCGTGGGGCAGCGACGAGGCCGAGGAGGAGTACCGCCGCCTGATGGCCGAGTGGGTCGCCAACGGCCGAAGGCTGCCGGCCGCGACGATCCAGCCGACGGTCGAGGAATCCAGCATCACCGAGGTGTTCGTGGAGTACCTGAGAGAGGCGCGGAATCGCTACGACGAGCGGGATCTGGCCCACGTGCGTGCCGCCCTGAAGGCGGTCCGCCTGCTCTACGGCAGCGAGCCCGCCTCCTCCTTCGGCCCCAAGCGGTTGCGCGTGGTGCGGCAGCAGATGATCGATGCGGGACTGGCGCGGCGGACCATCAACAAGCGCGTGAACTGGATCCGCACGGCCTTCAAGTGGGCGGCGTCGCACGAGCTTTGCGACGAGCGAGTCCACCGGCGGCTGGCCACGGTCCCCGGCCTGCGTCAAGATGAGGGTGGGCGGGAGACGGAGCGAGTCCGGCCGGTGCCCCGGCGTGCCATCCGCTTGGCGCGGCGGCAGATGACCAGGCCGGTGCGCGGGCTGGTGAACCTGCAGTTGCTCACCGGGGCGCGGGCGGGTGAGCTGGTCGGACTGCGGGCGACGGACATCGACACCAGTGGCCGGGTCTGGACGTTCAAGCCGGTGTCGCACAAGACGGCGCGCCACGGCCACGAACGGACGATCTACTTCGGGCCACGTGCCCAGCGCGTGCTGCGGGTGTTCATGCGGCCCGGCCGGCTCGACCGGCCGCTGTTCAGCCCGCGTGACGCCATGGCCGAGACCGTGCGCCGCCGACGTGTGCGCGGCCCGGGCCGACGTCCGGGTCAGACGCCCGGCGTTCGCCGGTCGCAACGCAAGGTCGGCGAGGCCTACGACGTGGCGGCGTATCGGCGGGCCATCTACTACGCCTGCGACCGGGCCTGGCCGCCGCCGGCCCAGTGGAAGCGCATCCGCGTGCCGGGCCGGGGTCGCAAGGCCCGCAGCACGCGCTGGGAGACGGACGCGGAGTGGCGCAGCCGGATCGGTGCCGAGGCCTGGTCCAGGCTCCGGACGTGGCGGGGTGACCACCGGTGGCATCCGCACCAACTGCGCCACAACGCGGCAACTTTCTTGCGCCGCCAGTTTGGCATCGAGGTGGCCTCGATCATCCTCGGCCACCGCTCGTTGGCGATCACCGGCACGTACGCGGAACAGAATCACAAGCGGGCGATCGAGGTGATGAGCCAAGTCGGTTGAGGCGGTCAGCCGTGTCGTGGAAACTGCTCTTTGGTCGACGCGGTTGACGAATGGCCGGACACCATGTCCGGCATCGGTGACTGGTCCAGCGCGTTTTCAACGACAGGCGTGTCTGCTCAGTAGACGACGAATCGAGCGACGACGAGAAAAACCGCCGCCGGCGGGTGGGTGCCGGCGACGGTTCGGAGCATTCGCCTCCAGCGTACAAGATCCCCGCGTCTGTGACAGCGCCCTGGCCACACCTCACCATCTGCATCGGCAGGCCATGCGCGTCGCGCGACGGGTTGGCTGGCTGCACGACGGCCGATCAGCCGGCTGCTCACCGTCATGCACGCGGCCATGCGTCTATGCCAGCCGTGCCAGGACAACGTGCAAGCGACGGATGGCCAGCCAGGTGGTAAGCCAGAGCCAGAGCGTCAACAGTCCCACCAAGGGCACCGCCGCCAGCATCCAGACGTTGATCCCCTGTCCGGCCGTGGCGCCGGCGACCAGTTCAAGCAGATTCACCGCCACGGCGATGAGCAGTACACCGCCCGCGGCCAGGGCCCAGTCGGCGCGCAGGCGGCGCAGCCGGTGGGCCAGCGGCTCGTCGGGGCAGCGCTGGGCGAGGATGGCCAGGTGGCTCCAGGCCGTGAGCAGCCCCACCAGCATGAGTGCCCCCGCGGCAATGAGCGCCGTGTCGTAGAGCCACCAGTCGCCGTGCAGGGCCTGGCCCGTGGCGACGATCATCGCGAGCACGACCAGGACCAGGACCGTGCCCAGCAGCAGCGCCGCGCGTGCCGCCACGCGCCACCGCCAGTCCGCGGCGGGCTCGGCACGGCCCGGCTGCGGTGACGTCAGCAGCCACAGCCCCGCCACGATCGCCAGCATCAGCGCCGTGTTGAGCGTCACCGCCAGGGCGAGGCCCGCACGGGCCCAGGCCAGGCTGGGCAGCGTGGCGGCGACGAGGAGCACGGCGACCGGCGGCAGGTTCAGCGGGACGATGGCGGTGATGCCAAGCCATAGCGTCACGCTGCCCCCTCGCAGGCGGCGCCGCCAGGGAGCGGGGGCGTCGGCGAGGTGATCCTTGCGCAGCGAGGCTTGCACGGTGAAGCCACACTCGGGGCATTGGCCGCCTGTCGCCAGGCCGCGCAGGCTGTAGCCGCAGTTGGCGCAGGTGGCGTCGTGGTCCAGCGGGATGGTGGAGCCACCCGTGGCGGCCGACGGTGAGTCGCTTCGCGGCGGTTGGGTCATGGTCGTGGTCAACTTGAAGGAGAGCATCGCTGGCCGCGTGGCGTGGCGGGGCGATGCCGTGCCACCGCGTACACCCCGGAGCCGGGCAGCCGCGAGCTGCGGCGCGGAGGTCAATGTGGCGCCACCTCATACACGTCGCAGGTGCCGGCGCGGTCGCTGGTGAACACCACGCCGCCCTGGCTGGCGGTCATGACCGGGTGGGCGTGGGCGTCCTGGTCGCGGTAGCTGCTGCGGTGCGAGCACAGGGGCCGGGCGCAGTCGTGGGCCGGGGCATCGAGGTCGAAGAGGTAGACCAGGCCATCGCGGCTGTCGACGGTGACGCGCGTCGGGTCGGGCGTGGCGACGGCGTGGTAGACGGCGACGCCGCCGGTGGAGCGCTCGAAGACCAGCTCGCCCGCCCAGTCGCGCCCGGCGATGAAGTGCTCGCCGTCGCGGACGCCGTGGTAGAGGATCGTCCGGCCGTCGGGCATCCAGTTCTCGTGGGTGGCGTGCTCGCTGGCGGGCTGTTCGTAGAGGCGTCGCCACCGGCCGTCAGGCTCCAGGGCCCACATCCGTCCCCAGTAGGGGAAGCGGCGGTCCGCGCCGCCGCCGACCATGCCCTCGCAGTTGAACAGCAGCCGACCGGTGCTGGCGGGGTCGAACTGGACGTGCGTGACCCAGAAGGGGATCTCGATTTTGTCGCGCACTTGGCCGTGCTGCGTGTCGATCATGCACAGGCGGGTGACCAGGCCCTGCTCGATCATGGCCCAGGGCACGTGGCCCATCTGGTCGCCCTGGCTCTGGTGATCGTCGCGGAAGGCGCGCGGGTCGGTGCAAGGCACGCAGAACGTGCCGCCGTCGGGCGAGAGGTGCGTGAAGCCGGTGTACCAGCCGGCGGGCAGGTCGGCGAGCTTTTCGGGCGTCTGGCCCTGGGCCAGGTCGATGCGCCAGGCGGCGTCGTCCTGGACCCAGTAGGCGTGGCGGCGTGTGGCGTCGAGGAAGGGCGTGGCCTTGCTCAGGCCGCGGGTGGTCCCCGTGGGGTAGCAGTAGGCGCGGAGCATGGCGTCGGCGTCGGTGAGTTGGCGGATGCGGCCGTCGCCGCGGTCGATCACGTGCAGGTTGGGCGCGCCGCTGCGCTCGGAGAGGATGAGCAGGAAGCGGTCGTCGGCGGTGACGGCCGGCGAGGTGAAGTAGGGATGCTGGTCCCTGGCGGGCGAGGCGGTCCAGCGGATCACCTGCCGGCCGGTCGTCTCGTCGGTGAGCACCTGGCGCTCCGCGGGCGCGGTGGACTGGATGCTGGACATGGTGGACCTCCTGCGACAGCGGCGGTTGGCGGCCGGCGCGGGGGCCATGATATCCGCAGCGGCGCGGGCCGATCCCCGAGTTGGCCGGCCGAACCTGTCTCGGCTCGGGGCGTAGCAACATTGTGCAGGGCGGAGCCCGAGTTGGCTGAGGCATGGGACGATGTGGCGAGGCGGGCTGATCACGTGTTGTGTGCTGGGGTTGCTGGCCGGGGCGCTGGCGGGCTGTGCGCCGCGGGCCGACGAGCTGCGCCTGGCGGTGGCGGGGCCGACGTGGCACGAACGGACGCTGTGGGCGGCGCCGGTGCCGGATGAGCCGATCGGCGGACGCGTTGTGCAGGTGCAGCGGCGGGCGGATCAGACGTTTGCGCAGTTGAGCATCGGCGAGGTGCATGGCGTGCAACGGCGGATGCAGTTCGTGGTGCACCGCGACGGGCAGTACGTCGGCCGGCTGGCCGTCGAGCGCGTGGCGGCGGATGAGTCGATCGGGCGCATGGTGCTGGTGGAGCGAGAGCCGCGCGTGGGCGACCGCGTCTGGGCGGGGCCGGGCTGGTGAGGACCCTCAAGGTGTGCCGCGTCGCGACGTCGCTGGGGCGTGCGCCCGGCCGTCGCGGATTCACTCCACCACGCCGTCGGCATCGCGGATCACCAAGTGGGCGTTGGCCGCCGTGTCGCTCGGGCCGTCCTGGTCGGCCGGGTCGGCGTGGAACAGCGAGTCGTTGGAGTTGTGGACGGAACCGTAGCGCGTGCGGGCGAGGGTGGGTTGTGCCTCGAAGCTGACGTGGTTGTCGTTCCACACCACGTGCCCGCGCCAACCGCGCCCCCACCGCGCATGGATGCTGTGCCACGTGGCCGCGTCGTCGGGGTTGTCGGCGATGAGGCGGTCGCTCATGATCGGCGCGTCGGCGTTGGCGGTGGCGTGCCACTCGGCGCGGCGGGGCTTGCTGCCGGCGGGCTCAAGGCCGTCATCGTCGTTGATCTGAAGCAGCGCGTAGGAGTAGCTCGACGGGCCCAGGAACTGAGGGCCGTTGGGGATCCAGGCGCCCTTGTCCGCGTCGGCCGGGCTGATCAACTGCGTCGTGGGCAGGTGGTCGGCGTCGATGAGGATCGCGTAGCGTCCCTCGACGGTCGAGCCGGGGCGGTCGGCCGACTGGATCCAGGTCGAGCCGGCCTCGA
>SLDI01000654.1:0-5955 GCA_007125385.1 Phycisphaeraceae bacterium
CGACGCCGGTGAGTCAGCTCGATCAGTTCCTGCCCGACCGCTGGCAGGCCCCCGACGCCTGACGCTCTCAAACGCCGCCGCGACGCGGCCACGGGCCCCGCCCGACGCGGACCGTGGAACGGTTACGAAGTTGGCGTCCTGGAGGGCGTAGCGCCGCTCGTTGAGTTGGCCGTTGTCCGTCGTGTCGCGGTCGCGCAGGATCAACTCGTCGACGTACCTTCCGGGGGCGCCCCAGACGTACTGCTCGTGCACGTCGCCCGCCGACGTGCCATCGACGCGCACCTCGATGATCTGGTGGGCCTGCGTGTAGTAGTAGTGCCGCGTCTCGTCGAGCACGCCGCCGTCGTAAGCTTCGACGACGATGCGTCGGTTCATGCCGTCCCACTTGTATTTCGCCAGCGTGTCCTGCGAGTCCTCGTCGATCAGCTCGACCAGCCGATTCCACGCGTCGTAGACGGCCTCGACGCCATCGGTCGGGTCGTCGGCGCGGGGCATCTCGATCATGTTGCCCGCCGCGTCGTGGGCCGTGCCGTGCCAGCCCCCGGAAGGTCCGGCGGTCTGGCTGATGCCCGTGATCTCGTTGGCCAGGTTGTGGCTGCGGCTCTGCTCGAGGTCCCAGGTGCTGTTGCCATCGTCGTCCTGGTTGAACGCGTCCCAGTTGCCCAGGCCGTCGAGCAGCCAGTTCTGGCGGAAGGCGAGCGTCCCCCCGGCGATGGCGTCCTTGTTGGCGTTGAGCGTGCCACGCTGCGTGTCCACGAGGCGGTGCAGGCCGTCGTAGTCGTGCAGCTCATCGTGCCCGCCACCCGCGATGACGTCCTCGCGGTAGAGGCGGTTCGAGGCGCGGTCGTAGGCGTGGCCGTGGCGGACGAGGTTGGTGCTGGTGTTGTGGTTGCGCCAGCGCTGCTCGACGATCCGGCCGAAGCGGTCCAGGGCGGCGTAGGTGTTGTTGCCGGCGATGTCCTGCTCGAGCTTGACGTCGGCCTCGGTGTAGTCGATCGTGACTACCTGCCGGTCGCCGAGGTACTGGTAGGCGGCGAGGACGGTGTTGCCAATGTCGTCGTCGACGATGCCGGCGAGGCGGCTGAGGCGGTCGTTGACCCCGCCGCCGGTACCGTAATCGTAGGTCAACTCGCGGCCGTCGGGGTAGGTGATGCCGGTGGGGCGAAGGCGGTTGTTGGAGCCGTCGGTGTGGGTGTAGCCGATGGTGACGTTGCTGAGGTCTTCGCGATACGGCTGTTCCGCGATGAGTTGGCCGAAGTCGCCGTACTCGAACAGGATGCCGCTGCGGAAGATGCCAAACTCCGGATTGGGCAGGTTGCGGCTCTGGATGTTGCTGAGCCGGCCATGGGCGTCGTAGGTGCGCGAGATGCGCCGAACGGTCGCGTCGACGTTCTCCCCGCCGCGGCCGAGGTCGGTGACGCGATCGTGGAGGAGCCGCCCGAGCTTGTCGTAGTCGAACCGTCGGACCACTTCGCGTTGGTCCTTTCGCTGGACGATCTGTCCGAGCCTATTGTACGCCAACTCGACGCGGTCGTATACGTTGTCTGCTCCGTTGCCCGAGAGGTCGGCCGGGTCGTCGGAGTCGGGGTAGATGATCGCCCGGAGCAGGCCCCCGGAAGCGATCGCCGAATCACCCCCGGAACTGCCCAGCGTCGTCCCGTAGACGTAGGTCGTGGTCTGATCGTCGTTGCGGTCGCCGTCGTGGCTGGGGTCCACGGCCGTGAGCGTGGCGATCTGACCGCTGGGGTGGTAGGTGGTGGCGGTGATGCGGTTGACGTCGCTCGGACGGTTGGCCGGGGCATCAGGGACGGCATCTTCGTCGGGGACGGTGCCCCAGTGCCCGGCGGCGTCGTCGAAGTTCTCCACCAGCCAGGTCTGCCGCCCCAGGGCGTCGAACCAGTTGGCGGTGATGACCCCGGCGGGGTCGATCTGCTGGTAGAGGTGGTCGGCGCTGTTGTAGACGACGGTGATTACGAGCACGTCATCGGAGCGGGCCGGGGTGGTGGCGGGGCGGGAGAATGCGGCGCCGTCGTTGGTGCCGTAGTTGGCGCTGGCGATCTGGCGGCCGGCGCCGTCGTGCCAGGAGGCGACGTAGCTGGCGCGGGCGAAGCTGGTGTCGAGCTCGCCCTGCGTGGTGGCGTCGTCGTGGTGGCGATGGAAGGCGGTCTGCACGAGGACGTTCCCGGCGAGGTCGTAGTCGATCTCGACCTGCTCGGCGAGGATGTCGTCGTTCAGGCCGAGGTTGGCGCCGTGCGGGTCATCGTCGCCGGTCCCGTCGTGGTAGCCGATGTAGTGGGCGATGGCGCGGCCCAGTCCGTCGTAACGGGTCTTGGTGAAGGCCTCGCCGGCACCGGCCTCGATCTGCTTGATGGGTCGGCCGGAAGGGTCGTACCAGGTCAGCGTGGACAGGTGGTTGCCCGTGTTGCCCCCATCATCGACGGCGTAGATACGCTGCTCGTAGGCCCGGCCGCGGTCGTCATACAGGATCTCGGTGCGGCGGAGCAGGTTGCCGGTCTCATTGCCGTCGTATTGCTCGGTCTCGACCACGCGGCCGAGGTTGTCGTAGCTGTTCTTGACGAAGTGGTTTTCCTCGCCTTGCTCGGTGAGCCGCCGGCCGCGGAAGTCGTAGGTGAAGCTCGTTTCGCGCGCAGTGGTGCTGTCGGCGTGGCGGGTGAGCTTGGTCAGATGGCCATCGGCGATGCCGCCACCATCGAACTCGCGGTCTTCGACGAGGACCATATTGTTGTTTGCCGCCGCGTTGCCTGTGGGATCCTCGGGCGTGGCGTCCGTGTCGTCGGTGCCGACCCACGTCTCGACGATACGTCGACGGGCATCGAACACGTGGCGTGTGATCGTGCCGTCGGCGCTGACGGTGCGGATGCGTTCGTCGAAGTGGGGATGCTCGGCGAAGCGAGTCTTGTGGTAGTGGCTACTTTCGCTGCCTTGGCCGCTGGCCGGGATCGTGTGGTAGCGCCATGTGGCGGCCAGCTTGCCGTGGCTGTTGAACTCGTTGGCGGTCCACGCCACCCAGTCGGCCTGTTCGAACGTGTTCGAGGCCGTCAGCGCGCCGCTTCCCGTCGTACGAACGGATCGAATATGCTCGCGCTCGCGACCCTGCTTGTCGATGATGGAGATCGATACCGGGCCGACGAGGTGGTTGCTTGAGGTGTCAAGGTTCACAAGGCCGTCGCCGTTCCAATTCTCGTCCATGGCATCCGGCGCGTTCTCCTTGTAGATGATCCAGGTGGCGTGGCGCACGTCAACCTGTTGGCCTTCGACCTCGGCCGCGTGCTCAGGCCCATGCGTTCGGACCAGCCTCCCCAGGCCGTCGAACGTGTGATCGGTGACGGCGTGGGTGCCGTGGCCGGGCTCCGTCTTGGTGGACCATCCCCCTGGAGCGGTGATTTTCGTCGTATCGACGTCGTCGACGCGTTGAACCACCCGTCCGCTTGCCTGGTCTCGCACCAGGTGAGTGATCACGCCGCGGGCATCGCGGTGCCAGACCTCTCGCCCGAACTCGTCGTAGATCGTGGTCACGGTTTCGGCGGACCCGGTCCCGTGCTGTGCGACCGGCACCGTCGGCAGCGTCATCGTCCTCGACGCGACGCGTGTCGTGCCGGAAGCCCAAGTGTAACTGTAGCTGGTAACGATCGTGACATTATCATCCGCCGCGTCGGGATACCAAACATCCTGGGCGATCGGGTAGGCGACCGCCGTGCCCGCCTGCCGACGAAAATAGGTGTACGCCCGTGTCTTGACCGGCGTACCGTTCTGGCCCTTCTGGACCTTCCGAGCCTGAATGTAGCCCGCCACGCCGCCGGCGACCGTCTCGCTGATGGTGCCGGAGGTGGTGTCGTAGTAGACAATGAGGTGAATCAGACCGGCGTCGTCATGAAGGTGAGCGAACTTCTCTGTCTGATCGTCCCACCCCATCAGATCCAGCTTGCTCTCGTCGTACTCATCGATGGCCGATGTCTCGGCGCGAAGCATGGTGTAGCCGCGCGAATCAATGCGGTAGAAGGTCGGCCATTCGCGCGCCACGGTATCGTCGTCCATTTCCTGGAAGCTGTGCAGAATCACGTGACCGTATGTGTTCGTGTAGACAACGGCGCGGTTGCCGTCGGCAAAGGTGTGCGTCACCTTCCATCGCCACGTGTTGTGCGGGTCGTCTGGATCCGCCGGATAGTTCGGATTCTCCTGGCGCTCGAAGGTCTCGCCAGCCGTGCCGTGGCCCGAGCAGCTGCTGCACCACGGCGCGGCCACACGCTTGGTGATGCGATCCTCTTCGTCGTACTCGAAGTAGTAGTCGGCCACGGCGGCGATTTCCGCGTCACTGGCCTGCATGGGGTCGCCGGATTGCGCCAACTGACGCCAGCCTTCCGGACCGAGCTTGTACTTGAGCAGGTGCGGTCGACCGGGGTTCGTGTCCGCGTTGAACGTGCCGGCATAGTAGCGGTAGTAGGTGCGCTTGGTGCTCTGCCAGCTCGATCCAGCGCCGGGTATCTGCACGGTGGCCGTCTTGAGATCACCGAGCGACCCATGATTCTCGGTCGCTCCGTAGTAGGTGTACAGTACGCGCCGCAGCGGCTCCCACTGCATCTGGTCCGGCAGATATCGGCTAAGCGTCACGCCCCACAGTCGATCCTCGTGAATTCCGCCGCCGAGGTCGTATTCGTAGAAAATCGAGTAGAAAGCATCCGGGTTCCCTTCCTCGTACTGGTACACTTCCTCGATCAGTGCATCCTCGTAGTAAAGGATCGCTTGCGTCACGATCCCGGACGTGCCCACGCGCCGGCGAAACAGCCCTTGCGGCGTATCGGTCTGCTCGAAATCCCCGAACTCGTAGGTGACGGTACCATGGTCGCCGGCCCAGTAAAGCACATAGGCGCCCGCCGTGCTGTGATGCACCAACCGGACCTGCTCAGGGCTGCCGAAGCGCAGTGTGTAGCTGCTGCCCGTGTGAGTGAACTCAAACTTCCGGTGGCCGGGCAGTGTCACCACCACACCCGCGTGCTCCTCTTCATCGTCGAGGATTTCGAATGCCCGGGGCCACTGCTCGACGTGCCAGTTCACGCCCATGGGTCCGTTGTAGTCCTCCGCCGTGCGATGACGGAAGGTCCGTTCGTGACGCATCCAGCCATCGCCGACCGGCAACAGATCCTGCTCGATCAGCCGCATCTCGCCCCACGCATACGACACAGGGTTGCCGGAGTCTTTGGGTGGGCATCGGGGCGGATCGTCGTCTTCACAATCGCAACAAGGGCCCGACCCGCCGCGCAGATCAGGCTGTCCCTCGGCCACGACGCCTCCGCCACCGCCACCACCACCACCGCCCCCGCCGCCAGCACCGCCGGCACCGCACCCCGGTCCAGGACCGGGAGGAGGTGGAGGAGGATCACACGTGTCGCACGCCAGCAGCGATCCGACGGTGAGCCCGAAGACCACCAACACGGACAGGCTGATGGTCCAGGCCGCCGCGAGGTAACGAAGCGACGACGATGAGTTGCTGGAATTCGTTTTGATGGCGGTCATGACAATCCCCTGTCTGAGCCCGGTTCAGGCGAATGCTTCTATCGGTGACTGGTCGAAAACGATGTTCTGGTATGCGACGTCTGAAGGAGCAGCCCGGGCCCCTCCGCGCCGGTCATTCAGTGATGTCCTCGAACATTTCAAGAATCTGCTGCTCCAGCGCGGCGATCTGCTGGTCAAAAGCAGCGATGGTGTCGTGTGACCGATCCATCTCGACGGCTCGTTCGCGCCGGCTTTGGAGGTTTCGTAGTCTGCCTTCTAGCAACCGTTGTTCGCGGGCGTGTACGGCGCGGGTCCTCCTGCCTTCCGTGTGCTCACGAACCATGAGCATGTGCCCCTCGAGCGCTTCGAGCCGCTCGATCACCGCCGGCGATTCGAACTGTCCCTTGAGACTCGCCAGGACGGACAGGGCCTGCTCGGGCTCCC
>SLDI01000415.1:0-19224 GCA_007125385.1 Phycisphaeraceae bacterium
CCAGCTCACGACCGGACAAGACCTCGCACCAGGCCTCTCACACGCCCCCGCCCGAGATGCACCAGCAGGCGGAGATACCCGAGCAGGACGCCCCCGAAGGCCACGAGGGCCAGAGCGGTCGCCCGCCGCAGGAGCCGCCGCCGTCGCCGGAGATTGCCGCGGCCATCGAGTACAACGCGCGGATCCTGGCCGAGAACCGTTTCGCCGAGTACATGGCCGCGGCCATCGAGGAACCGGACTGCGGCCCACACTATGTCAAGCGCTACCTCGACAAGCGCAAGGCCGAGCTCTGCGAGGACCCGCACGACCGCATCGAGGCCATGCTCGTCGACCAGCTCACGCTGCTGCACCACCTGGCCGGCCAGGCGGCCGCGCAGGCGGGCGCTGGGCGCACCCTGCAGGCGGCGGCGACCTTTCAGCGGGCGACGGCGGAGCATCTGCGCGAGTTCCGTCAGACCCTGCGCGAGCTGCGGGCGCACCGCGCCGCCAGGGACCGGGCGCCCCGTCGAGCCATCACCTGCCACGTGAACGAGGCGACGCGATAGACGGCGCCGCACCGATCGGGCGATGGCATCCGGCGCTGACGCGCATTCCGCGAACCAGGCACGTCGACTTTCGATCCGGCGTCTCGAGCCTGCTCGGCGGCCGCCCTCGCCGCGGCCTGCGCGGGCGCCCCGATCGCTTGCCCGCGCCCCCCTCCGTGCTGATCCGTGTGCCTCCGTGGTTCCTTGGCCTTGTGGTGCCAATACCACAACGCCAACTGACTGAAGAAGTGAGCCACAGATCAACACGGACGAACACAGATTGTCAGAGCAGCAGACACCGTCGTTCCATCATTGGCAAGGTGAAGCCGGCGGGGACACCCATCGCCTGTTCTTATCCGTGTTGACCTGTGTTCATCTGTGGCTGCTCGGCGCTGGGGTGCTGAATTTCCGGCCAAAACGTCGCGTATATCCATGCAGGGGAGTTGGCCCTTCGCTGCCTCATCATGGCGGGCGGCGCCGTTCGCGTGTCATCTGGGCAGGACGCTGTTGGGATGCATCGGGATCACGCGGACGCGGGCGGAGTCGGGCCTTCGAAACCTGCTCGACAAACTGGACCGTCGCGCGCGATGGGTTGGCGGATGAGCCGATGACGCTGGAGCAGGGCATTGGCGGGGTTCAGGATGATGGCCGGCTGGTTCGGCCATGACAAGTGCACCAGCAACATCAAGCTGGGGTATCACGGCCCGGGGGGGGAACCGGTGGCGGCGCTGTGGCTGTTCTGACGGAAGAAGAAGGTGCGGGTCAAGACCTGCCATGTCCCACCGCGGCCGTGGTCAGGTCAACCGGAACCAGCCGAAGCGGCGCGGGCCGGGCAGCGTGATCGCCAGTCGATCGCCCCGCCAGGCCGCCTCGCCCTCGCCGGCCACGCGCTCCACCTGCCGGCCGGACGCCGACGGCAACGCCAGCTCGAACGCGCCGCGCTGGTTGAACTCGCGGAACACCAGCAGGTGCAGCGGCCCCGCGGCGTCGCCGCCAAGCAGGCCCGTCCAGCTTCGGCCGTCGGGCTCCTCGCCGATCGGCGTCACCGCGCCGGCGTGCAGTTCGCGGCGATGGCGGCGCCAGGCTTCGATCGCCGGGCGGGCCTCGTCGCACCGCTGCTCGCTCAAGTGCTGCAGCTCCATCCATGCCAGCGGCGAGGCGGTAGCGGTGATCGCGAACAGGTAGTCCGCTTTGTAATGCACCGGCGCCAGCGGGTCGGCGCCATACTTCTGGACGTTGCGGTCGGGGTTGAGCCACTCCATGCGCAGACGGCTTGGCGCGATCCAGTGGGCGAGTTGCCAGAGCGTGCGCAGCGTGAGGTGGGGGTAGTAGCTGGCCCAATCGGTGTAGCGGTTCTCCACGAAAATCGGGCCGATGTCGGGCCGCGCGAGATAGTCCGGCCGCCGACCGGCGGTGGCGTCGAGGTCCACGGCGATCGCCCCATTCGAGCCTTCGATGAGGGCATCAAAGAGGCGATGCAGGTTCGCCTCGGCATCGCGGTCGGGAAGGTCGATGGCGTCGAGCTTGAAATGGCGCACGCCGTGCTCGTGATGCAGGGCGAGGATGGCGTTGGCGTCCCGCTGCCAGTTCGCAAAGCCGTCCGCCGAGTCCGGAGCGTACCACAGCCCGATCTGCACGCCCGCGGCCCGGGCCTGCCGGATCAGGGGCGTCAAGCCTCGCGGAAACCGGCTCGGGTGCGGCTGCCAGAACGCCTCGTCCGACCAGAAGCCGGCCCACTTGCCCCGGCCCTGGGCGGAGTTTGCACTTCGCCCGGCCTGCCAGCCATCGTCCAGTTGCACGACATCCACGCCCAGCCGCGCCGCTGCGTCAATCTCGCCGCCGACAAACGCTTCGTTGATGCGCGCGTCGCGATTGCGGTCGCCCCAGGTGTTGCTCAGCGACCGCACCGGCGCGTCGGTTTCCGGCAGACGCAGGCACTTGTCATAGCCCTGGACCATCGCGACCCGCGCCGGCCCCGCGTCAGCGCACAGCAGCAGCGCGAACCAGTCGCTGAAGCGGGCCGCCTCGCCCGCCACCGTCACCATCGACGCGTCAAGCAGGTGCAGCACGTTTCGCTGCGCGACCAAGTCGGGCTGGCCCTGGCGAGGCGGCGGGCAGACGTCGGGCAGCATGCCGTGGCGGATCAGCACCAGCGACTCGCCGCTGAGCCGTTCTGTCACTGCGAACACGTTGCCGCGCAGCCGCAGGTTCTGCTCGCCGTGCAGGTGGCCGAAGCGGGCGATCTGCACCGGCTCATATTGCCAGTCCGTGCGGGCCCGCAACGTCACATGCTCGAGTGTCACGTGCTTCGGCGCCAGTGCCAGGTGCAGCAGCGTTGCCGGATGCTCGACGTTCATTGGATGCGCGAGCGCGCCAGTGGGCGCTGCGTCGAAGGCAGCCGGCGCGTCCCTCGTCACCGGCCGTCGCACGCGAAGACGCATGCCCGCCACACTTGCGAACAACTGCAACTGCACCTGCATCGAGCCGTCGCCCGCGTGCAGGATCAGTTCAAGCGACTCGGCCTGCACCGGCGAGGCGCAGCCGATCCGGTGATCGACGAGCGACAGATCCGTCGCGCCCGTGTCCGCTTCGGCGGTCGCGGTCCAGCCAAGCGACGCATCGCCGCGACGCAGGTGCTCGACGAGCAACTGGCCGTTGCAGATGCGAAGCCGGGCACGCCACTGCGGCGAGCGGATCGACAGGCAGGCGTCCGCAACTTCGATGCGCGTGTCATTCCAGAGGATCGGATCGCGGTCGGCGGCAGGCATGGGCGAGCCCTCAAAAGGTGGCGGCACGGACGCCAGCGTAGCGGGCTGGTGGCTGGTTAACACGGGCGGCCGCTTGGCCCGCCCCGGCGAGCCACTCAACCCGCACCGGCGTGTCCTGGGCCAGGCACGCTGCGGGCGTGGCTGATCCGTGGCGCGACCGGCCGGGTCCTGAGGTAGCCAATGCTCCAGTTCTTGGGCAGCTCAATCTTGTCCTCGTCAAACAAACCAGTGACCGAGTCGGCTGTCAGAATGTCAAGTGACTCGCCGGGCGTCAGCGCAGCCGATTCCAGCAGCGTCACGTTCAGGCCGCCGGCAAGGCTGGCGGTACCGTCCACGACCAGTGCGCCGTGCTCGTTCTGCCCGACGTGGATCTCCAGCGTACCCTCGCTGTGCTGCGCGTACTCGCCGTCGATGGTAAGCATCCCCGGCCCGCTGGCGGGGTCGCCCGGATCGATCACGCCGGCCACGTTGCGTACCAGCTCGGCCGCGATGACGCCACGGCCCGAGAGCAGGCCACCGGCAAACAGCTCAAGCACGCCATCGTTGATCGCGCCAAGCCCGGTGTTCTCCGGCTCGCCATCATCCCCTCTTCGATGCGCAGCTCACCGAGGTTGGTGACCTCAAGCAGGGCCACGTCCACAAGCGGAGCGCCACCGAACTCATCCCGCGTCAGTTCGATACGGCCGCCCTCCGCCTCCAGCAGCCCGCCCTCGACGCGGACGCCGTTCATCAGCCGCACCACGGCGTCGTCCCGTGCACGCACCGCACCGCCCGGCTCCTGGAGCACCAGCGCGTGGCCCGCCAACAGCAGCGCCGCACTCGGCCGCGCCTCGAGCAGACCGTGGTTGATCACCCACCCCTCATACACCGTCAGCCCCGTCGCCTCGTACTCCTCGCCCGTCTGCGCCGCGATCACCCCCTGGTTGACCAGCGCCTGCTCCGCCGACGGCTGCAGCCGCCCCACGCCCACGATCGAATGATCCGGGCCATGGTTGAGCGGCCGCTCCAGCACGAACGTCGCCCTCTCATGGCGCAGTTGAATCTGCCCGGATCCGACGATCCGGGGTCGGGGCACGCTTGCGACCCACGGCTCACCGAACCCAAACACCGCCTGGTCATCCACGTCGATCACCCCCTCGTTGATCAAGCGGTGACCCTGAAGAGACGGGGAACTGCTGTCACTGATGCTCAGGTGATCCACCTCGTCGGGGGAAGGCCCGTTTCGTCGGGTATTTCACCAACGCGTGCAGTGGCAACAGCAACTGGCTGGCGTCGAAGCGGCGGCATCGCAGCGGCGGCCTGCTCACGCCGCCGCTTGCCCACCTCAGAACGCCTCCGCCACCCCGCCCGTGACGGCGTGGATCTCCCCGGCCCCGGTCACGATCCCGTTGTGGTGCAGGCAGGTGCAAGCGCCTCGTTGAACGGCCCGTAACGTCGGCCCCGAAGCACAGCCGATCGCGGTCGGGTCGGCGGGTCCGATGATGAACGCGTCATCGCTGGCGGCGATGGCTGCGTCGATTTCGTTGTCGTCGGCCAGCGACCGGCGCTCCCGGCCGGCCACCCATGACCGGACGGACGACGTGTGACGCGCGGCCGCGTCGCACCAGCATCAGCGCCCCCAGCCCCAGCAGCGCGAGTGATCCCGGCTCCGGCACGCTCGCGTCCCCGCCCACCAGCAGTTGCACGAACGGCGCCACGTCGCCGGTGTCGAAACTGCCGTCCTGGTTGATGTCGCCCAGGGCGATCATCGTGTCCTCGTCGACGTCGAACTGGGCCATGTAGCTCGTGGGATCCGTCAGCGCCAGGACGAACGGGGCGACGTCACCCGTGTCGACGGTGCCGTCGGCGTTCATGTCGCCCACGAGCAGGTGGCGCGCGTCGTTGATGGCGTGCAGGCTCAGGCCCGCGGCCGTCGCGAGCAGCTCGTACTCGAAGCTTGGCGGAGCATTGGTGACGATGATGTCCAGATCCTGATCGACGTGCAGCGTGCTGGTGACGTCCAGGAAGGCGAACTGCTGCCCCGCCTGGGGCAGGAAGCCGTCGAGCAGCTCAAAGCGGATCGTCCCGGCCAGCCAGGCGTCGCCGAGGACGCTGAGCACGTCGTGCTGCGTGGAGGGGCTCAGCCCGGCGATCTCGATCTCGAGCGTGGCGTTGCTCTGCTGGTCGTAGTCGCCGGTGATGACGGTGGTGCCGGGCGAGTTGCCGGGCGCCAGCGTGCCGCCTTGCTGGGTGAGCGAGCCGTGGAACGTGCCGACGGCGAGGGTGCCGGCGGTGAAGTTGAACGCGCCGCCGTCGGTGTGCTCGAGGGCATCAGCGTCCAGGGCGCCGCCGGCGAGGTTGACCTGGCCAGCGTTCCAGACGTGCAGGGTGTTGCCGACATGGACCTGGCCGTCGGTGTCGATGTTGAGCGTGCCCGGGCCGCCGGGGCCGTTGGGGTTGCCGCCGACGAAGAGGCGGGCGTTGGAGATGACGGTGCCGCCATGGCTGACGGTGAGCTCGCCGGAGCCGGCGGCGCCGATGCTCAGGGCGCTGCCGGTGATCTGCCAGGTGGATCCGGGGCCGGTGATGGTGGCGAAGCCCTGGCTTGTGGAGGTGTTGGCGAGCACCGAGAAGCCGGTGGACACGTAGCCGCCATCTTCGACGACGAGCTCGCCGACGCCAGCATTGCCGACACTGAGCGCGTGGCTGCTGATCCATTGAGCGCCGGCGCCGGAGATGGTGGCCAGGCCGTGTGACCCTGGGCTCCAAGCGAGATACTGGCCGCCGGCGTTGGTGAGCTTGGCACCGTTGACAACGGTGAGCTCACCCTGGCCAGCGACCCCGACCCGAAGCGTGGCGCCGCCGGCGTGCTTGTGGTCCCAGTGGGTACCCGGGCCGGCAAGGATGGCGCGGCCGACGGCGTCGGGGGCTTCGCCGAGGAAAGCGTTGCCGAGCGTCTCGAGTTGGCTGGCCTCGAGGACGCTGAGCGTGCCGTCGGCCTGGTCGCTCAGGCCCACGCGAAGGTTGCTGCCGACGATGAGCGTCGCCGCATCCCGGACATCGAGCTCGCCCACGGCCTGGGCGTCGTGGCCGACGAAGAAGACGCCGTCGACGGTCGCGGTGGCGGCGTTGTCGATGTTCATGCTGCCGCCGGTGGCGTTCCCGACGCGCAGGCCGATCACCCGTGATCCGCCGACGGTCGTGCTGGCCTGGACGTGCAGGTCGTTGACGACGGTCGTCTCGCCGGCGATGTCGAGAGTCTTGTACCAGGGGATGAAGGTGTGGTTGCCGAACAGGTCGGTGATGGCATCATCGTCGCCGATGGTGCGGTCGCCGGCCAGCGCGATGCCGCCGGCGTGGAAGTTGAAGGTGCCGTCGTTGCTGTAGCCGTCGAAGGCGAGCGTGCCGCCGTCGAGGGTGACGGTCCCGGTGGGGAAGATGGTGAGATCGCCGGTGAGGGCGACGGTGGCGGTGGGCACCTGATTGACGTGGCCGCCGCGAAGCTGGACGTTGTGGCCCTGGACGGCGCCGCCGTCGGCGACGGTGAGGGTGGCAAACGCCGCGGCGTTGCCGCTGCCCAGCCGCATCGTGTCCGTTGAAACGAGGCTCGAGCCGACGCCGACCACGTCGATGATCCCGTAGGTCGGATGCTCAGTCGTGCCTGCGAGGCTGGCGATGGAAAGCCGCTCGGTGGCGGTGACGGTGCCGCCATCGGCGATGGTCAGGTGGCCGGTCCTGCCGCCATAGGAGCCGACGACGAAGTTCCCGCCCTGGTGGGTCCAGGCCGAATTGTCGCCGGTGACCAGCCCTCGGCCGGAGAACACGCCGGCGACGCCGGTGTCGCTGAAAATCGCCGCACCGTCGTCGATGACAATGTCCCTGTCGCGATAGGCGATGATGCCGTAGTTCGAGTGCCAGTTGCTCCCGGCGCCGGTGACGGTGATCACACCCTGCCCGAACCAGGACGACTGGGAGCCGCCGACGGCGCCGCCGGTGTGGCTGATGACGCTGGCGCCGTCGGCGATGGTCAGCTCGCCGTAACCCCGCTCGGCCACGGAAATGCCCTCGTCGAGGTCCACGACGGTGTCGCTGCCGGTGATGGTGACCAGCCCGACGCTGTTGCTGCCGTGGCCGATGTGCAGGCTCCACAGATCGAGCTGGGCGTCGCCAGCGAGCCCGGCTCGGGCACGGTGGCATTCCCGCCCACCAACACCTGCACGAACGGGGCAACGTCGCCCGTGTCGAGCACGCCATCGCCGTTGATGTCGCCCAGCGCGGTCATCGTCGCCTTGTCGACGTCGAACTGGGCCATGTAGCCCTCCGCGTCGGTCAACGCCAGCACGAAGTCGCGCTGCCCGGCTTCGACGCCTCCCTCGTGGAGGCCGGGGCCGCGCTATTCTATCCACAGATTCTGCGGAAGAACCTCGGCAAAAGGTTGCTGCAACGTCCCGGCATCCCGGCTGCCACGGCATGGGTGCGCCGGTCGCAACGGCCGCCATCACCAGCCCCCGCTGTCCGGCGTCGTGGCCCTGGCCCGTCATTCGACGGGGAACTCGATCGCGTCCTCGCGCACGGCTTTGAGCTTGTGCCGGGTGATCCAGCGTACACAACTGTTCCAGCGCAGCAGGGCGTCCTCGTTGCCCGGTGGCCGCAGCTTTTCCGCCTTGGCGAAGCAGGCCAGCGCCTGCTGGAACGCGTCGTGGGCCATCATCTCGCTGTCGGCGGACGAATCATCCAGCAGGGCCTTGGCTCGTCGTTCGTGGATGATGCCCTCGTAATAGGCGCGCTCGTACTCGGAACCGAGTCGGCCGACCACGTTCATCGCCGGCTCGAACACGGCGAAAAGCCTCTGCGAAAACTGGTCTGTCAGCGCCAGCAGCAGTGTCGCCAGTGCCTTCTGGTGGTTCGGCTCGATGTCCAGGACGTCGCGGCAGATGCTTTCCGCCTCCTCCGGCTCATTGAGAACGCGGTAGCGTTCGGCCTTCTCCATCGCGCTGGCCACGCCTTCCTTTGACAGCGGCTTGAGTTCGGGCATGGGCTTGTCCTTTCGGCGACAGGTTGGCGATCACCGGCGGGCGGGCGCGGCGGCGAGCTTCCGCCGCTCAGATGCGTCCGACCACGACCACCGCGGCGAGCGTGGCGAGCCCCGCCAGGCCATAGCAACTCACCTTCAGCAACGGTCCCTGGCTCTGGCCGCCCAGGTCCATCAGCACGTGACGGATCCGGTGGGCGCAGTGGAACGAGCACAAGCCGATGACCGCGATCATCGGAACCTTGGCCGGCCACCATCCCAGCATCGCGACGAGCCGGCCGTATCGAGCCGAAGCGGCCTCGGCTTCGGCCGTCGGCAGCAGCAGGCCCGTGACGACGATCAGCGCCGGCACGAACAGCGCCGCGAGGACGCCGCCGGCGGAAAAAAGCGACCACCAGAACGGCTCGTTGGACCGGCTCATGGTCCTCCTTTCAGCTTCGCGCCCGGCATACCGTGGTGGTGCCGGGGATCGACCGCGACGGCCGTGCCGCCTCGTGATCGTCAGCCCTGCCAGGATTGCACCGCCCAGATCACCAGTGCACTGATCACGAGCCAGGGCACGTAGCCTGTGGCCACGGCAATCCACGGTCCCGGAACGCGGCGGGTGCCGAGGCGCACGGGCATGACCTGGGGCGTCAGGTTAAACCAGGTCACGGCGTGCCAGGCGGCCGCCGCCAGCGCGACCACGTGCAGACCCACGGCCAGCGGGCTGGTGAGCATCGCCAGGAAGCGGGCGAACGCCTCCGGCCCGTCCCCGAGCCGGCCCAGAAAAACCAGCAGAAACAACAGATACGCGGCGATCCCGACCGCGGTCAGCTCCCGGATCATGAACAGCGTCCAGCGCCGGCGGCGCAGGAACCACGTCCCGCCCATCGGTTGGCGGTAGGCTCGGGTCATCGGCCCGCTCCTTTCGGTTGCACCAGGTGCAGGTACCAGCGCTTCGTCGCCTCGAGCTTCATCTTCTGGATCGCCCCGGCCGGGTCCACGTTCTTGGGGCACACGTCGGTGCACTCGCCGACGAAGGTGCAGCCCCACAGCTCATGCTCGCCCCCGACCGCCTCCAGCCGGTGCTCCTTGCCCCGATCGCGCGAATCCAGGTTGTATCGCTGCGCCAGCGCCAGCGCGGCCGGGCCCGGGAACGCCGGCTCGAGGTTCACCACCGGACACGCCGCATAGCACAACATGCAGTTGATGCACATGGAGTGCTCGTGGTACTGCGCCATCTGCGCCGGCGTCTGGTTGTACGGGCCCTGCTCCGGCCGCTCCACGTCGTCTCGCATCAGGTACGGCTTGACCTGCTCCAGCTTCCGCATGAACCCTTCCAGGTCGACCACGAGATCCTTCTCCACCGCGAAATGCTGCAAGGGCTCAATTCGCACCGGGCCCGGCACGTAGTCGCGCAGAAACACGTTGCAACTGAGCCTGGGCTCGCCGTTGACCATCATCCCGCACGAACCGCAGACCCCCATCCGGCACGACCAGCGGTGCGCCAGGGTCCCGTCCACCTCGTCCTTGATCCAGTTGATCGCGTCAAGCACCACCCAGTGCTCTCGGTAGGGCACCTCGTAGCGGTCGTAGCGCGGCGCGGCGTTGGCGTCGGCCTCGGGGTCGTATCGAAAGATTTCCAGGGCGAGCCGCTGCTGATCCGCCATGATGTTGCACTCCTGGCCCTGTCCGGGCCCTCACTGGCCGTAGCGCCGCTCCCCCGGCGGCCACTTCGTGATCGTCACCGGCTTCCACGCGATCCGCGGCTCGAGCGCCGGCTCCTGGTACGCCAGCGTGTGCGCCAGGTACCGCTCATCGTCGCGCGCCGGATGGTCCGTACGCTGGTGCGAGCCACGCGACTCGCGCCGGGCCCGGGCGCTGAAGATCACGGCCTCGGCCACGTCCAGCATCGCCTCCAGCTCAAGCGTGTTCACCAACTGCATGTTGTAGGTCCATTGGCGGTCGTCCAGGCTCACGCATTGCGCCCGCTGCTTCAGCTCGGCGATGGCGTGACAACCGGCCTGAAGCGAAGCCTCGTCGCGGAACAGCCCGCACGCCCGTTCCATCGTCGCTCGCAAGTCCCGGCGCACATGCGCGGGACGTTCCGCATCGGCGGAACTGGGCTTCTCCAGGTACCGCTGCCGCAGCCGCGCGGCTTCGTCCCGGCCCTCGGCCTGCAGACCGGCCGCGTCCGGGCGCGGCGCCTGCGACGCCTCCTCGACCGCCGCCACCCCCGCCCGCGCCCCGTACACCAGCAGCTCCGTCAGCGAGTTCGAGCCCAGCCGGTTCGCGCCGTTGACCGAAACGCAAGCGCATTCGCCCACCGCCAGCAGGCCCGGCAGCGTTGTGCGCGTGTCGGTGTCCGTGTCGATCCCACCCATCATGTAATGCACCACCGGCCGCACGGGAATCGGCTCGTGCACGGGGTCCAGCCCGGCGTAGTCCCGGCAGAGCTCGCGCACGAACGGAATGTTGCGATCGATGCGTTTCGCCCCGACGTGCCGCACGTCCAGATGGACCACGTCGACGTTGTCGAAGGCTTCGAGCTTGAACGTGTTGCCGGCCTGCATCTCATGGAAAAACGCCTGGCTGAGGCGGTCGCGCGGGCCCAGCTCCATGGTGCGGTTGCGCGGGTGCTCGGGGTCGTGCACGTCCAGCGGCTGGCCGAGGTCATAATCCGCCAGGTAGCGCCGGCCGTGGCGGTTGAGCAGGATCCCCCCTTCGCCGCGCGCCGCTTCCGTGATGAGGATGCCCGTGTCCGGAAGCCCCGTCGGGTGATACTGCACGAACTCCATGTCCTTCAGCGCGACGCCCGCGCGGTAGGCCAGGGCCATCCCGTCGCCGGTCTTGATCGCGCCGTTGGTCGTGAACGGAAAGATGCAGCCCGCCCCGCCGGTGGCCAGGATCACCACGCGGCCGGTGATCACGCGCAACGTCCCGGTACGCAGTTCCAGCGCCGTGACGCCGCAACAGCGGCCATCGTCCACCAGCAGTTTCGTCACATACTGCTCGTCGTAGCGCGTCAGCGAGCCGTGCTTGAGCGTCGTCTGAAACAGCGTGTGCAGCAGGTGGAACCCGGTCTTATCCGCGGCGAACCAGGTCCGCTTGTGCCCCATGCCGCCGAAGGAGCGAACCGCCACCGAGCCGTCCGGCTCCCGGCTCCAGGGGCAGCCCCAGCGCTCAAGCTGCGTCAGCTGACGCGGCGCATCGTGCACCAGCAGCTCCACCGCGTCCTGGTCGGCCAGCCAGTCCGAGCCGCTGATGGTGTCGTAGATGTGCGCCTCGTAGCTGTCGTCCGGCCGGATCACCGCCGCCGTCCCACCCTCGGCGGCGACCGTGTGACTCCGCATCGGGTAGACCTTGGAGACCAGGCCGATCGATAGCTGCGGCGCCTGCTGCACCACCGCCAGCGCCGCGCGCAGCCCGGCACCGCCGCCGCCAACGATGACCACGTCGTGCTGGTGCGTCTCGGTCACAGGCGCACTCTCCCGATAGTGGATGAGCGCGAGCGGGCGACAGGCGGCGCAACGCCCACCTTGAGGCTCGGAAGTGCTCTTCGCGCCGTGCCTTTCCGCCAAGACCATTACCCGGCGAAGTCCGCCTCGCGGGCCGGATGCCATCCTAACCGGACCGGACCGGCGGCCCAAGAAAAAATCGGGCCGTCCCCGGCCCGCCGCAGCTTCACTGGGGCTCGCAGGCCGGCGGCGCGCCCACTGGCCCAACCATTGGCAAGTCCAACATCGCCCCCACCTTACGATCGGCCGGGGCGTCCGCCCCCGGGCTTCAGGCCCGGGGGCGCGTCTGCGGTCAATGATTTCGGCCGGCTGATCGGCAACGCGGGCCGGAGCCGTGCATAACGTCGTCGTGTGAGGGCGGTCCCCGTGCACGCCACCTGTAGACGGAGGCCCAGCCATGCAGGTCGAGGAGCTCATGTCCGAAACGGTCATCTGCGGCACGCCCGGCACCTCGCTCCAGGAGGCGGCCCGCTTGATGAAGGATCGCGACATCGGCGCCCTGCCCGTGGTCGCCAGCAACGACAACCGCCAGCTCGTCGGCATGATCACCGACCGCGGCATCACCTGCCGGACCCTGGCCGAGGGCAGGAACCCGATGGAGCTGATCGTCGAGGACGTGATGAGCGGCGGGCCGATCTTCAGCGTCCACGGCGACACCGACGAGCGGGACCTGTGCCAGTTGATGGAAATCCACCAGGTGCGCCGCATGCCGGTGGTCGACGAGGGCGGCAATTGCTGCGGCATCGTTTCGCAGGCGGACCTCGCCCGCAACGCGCCCGAGCACGATACGGCCGAGGTCCTGCAACGGATCTCCCAGCCGGCGGCCGCGTGAACGGAGCCGTGGGTCGAGCCAAGCCTGCCGCCACAGCGATCAGCGGCGAAGGCCCGCTCCCTCGGTCGCCGGCGGCATGTCGCCCTCCTCGCGGGCGTGCCCCCCCAGGCGTGGATCCGCTTGGCCACGGGTGATTGCCGGCTCACGGCTTGCCATCGGGCTTGGCCCATTGCTCGAGCAGTTTCGTCAGGCGCGTCAGGGTCCGGGGATCGGGAAGCGGCAGCTTCAGGCAGGGCTCGCCGGTGGTCTCATCGCGTCCGACGAGGCGCGACAGCGGCTGCGTGCGCGCCTGACCGGCGCCGTCGCCCGTCGTCAGCGCATCGGCCAACGGCTGAATCAGCCCGACAGCGGCAGTGGCGAACCGGGCCCAGGCCTGCTCGGCGTCATCGCCCGCCGGGGCCGCCGCATCGGCATCCTCCTCGTCGGCCGACGGCTCGGCGTCGGCGTCGACCGGCTCCTCGGCCGGGGGGGCGTGGATGGGCTCGGTCGCCTTCTCCACCGACTCCATGAAGCGCTTGAGCCGGCTGCCGCCGAGGAACACCTCGCCGGCGCCCCCGTCGAGCACACCCTTGAACATCGACTGCTTGAAGCCGATGAGCCCGAGCATGCCCTCTTCGATGGTGCCGCGGGCGACCAGGTGCACGACGCGGACGGCGCCGGCCTGGCCGAGGCGATGGACCCGGCCGATGCGCTGCTCGAGCACGGCCGGGTTCCAGGGCTGGTCCATGATCACCACCGCCTGGGCGTGCTGAAGGTTCAGCCCCACGCCGCCGGCGTCGGTGGAGAGGAACAGCCGGCAGTCCGGGTCCTCGCGAAAGCGCTGCACGAGCTTGCGCCGCTGCGGACCCGGCACGCCACCGTTGAACATCACGTGCCCCCAGCCGCGGGCGTCGCATCGCCTGGCCAGCAGCTCGTGCGTGCCCACCCATTGGCTGAAGACGACGATCTTGGCGTCATCGGGCTCGAGCAGGTCGGCGAGGGTCGCCTCGGCTTCGTCAAGCTTGGCGGAGTGATCCGTCTTGCGGTCCAGCAGGTAGGTGCTGTTGCACGCCATGCGCATGTTCTGAAGGGCGATCATCAGCCGGCGCTGGTCCGCGTCGGACAGATGGTGGTAGCGGCGCCACTTGGCGACGATGCGCGCGACGATCTCCTGGTTCTCGTCGTGGATGGCCTGCTGCTGGCTCGTCATGGGCACGAACAGACGCTTGTCCAGGCGCTCGGGCAGCTCACGGATGACCTGCTTCTTCGTCCGGCGCAGCAGGATCGGGGCCAGCGTCTTGCCGATGCGGTCCAGGTCCTTGTAGCCGACAACCCGGCCGGACTCGTCCACGTGCTGATGCGCCGCGAGGAAGCGGAACATGGGCCCGAGGCGGTGGCGGTCCACGAACTCGACGATCGAGTAGAGCTCCTCGAGGCGGTTCTCCAGCGGCGTGCCCGTCAGGACGATCGCGTAGGGCGAGTCAATCTGCTTGACCGTCATCGCAGCGCGGGTCTTCCAGTTCTTGATGCGCTGAGCCTCGTCGAGGATGACCAGTTCGGGTGACCAGCCCTGGATCGCGGCCAGGTCGCGATGGATGACGTCGTAGTTGACGATCTTGTAGAACGCCGGCGAGCCGTACGCCGCCTGGCGGGTGTGCCCGGGGCCCTCGATGACGTGGATGTCGTCGTCGTCACGGCGGGCGAAGCGGGCGATCTCCTGCGCCCACTGGTGCTTGAGCGAGGTGGGGCAGACGATCAGCACACGCTGGACCGAGGCGTGACGCGCCAGCAGCTCGGCGGCGGCGATCGCCTGGATCGTCTTGCCCAACCCCATCTCGTCGGCGATCAGCGTCCGGCCGGCGCGGGCGGCGAACAGGGCACCCTGGCGCTGGTAGGGGTAAAGCCCGACGCGCAGGAGCTTGCGTGCGGCGGTGGCCGTCAGCCCCGTGGGATAAGCGCGGTCCAACCGGCGCTGCAGGGCCGACTGGTCCCGGACACGGGCGACCATCTCCATCACGTCGTCGCTGACGCGCAGCTCGTGGTCGCCGCCGGCCTGCTGGCGCACCTTCGCCAGCACGCCCGGCAGGCGGCTGTAGCCGCGGGCGGTGAGCACGCCCTCGCGGTTGAAGCATGCCCCGAGCATCTCCGCGACGCGTCGCGGGCAGGCCGTGCCGGGCCGGAACACGACCTGGCGCTGGCTGGCGTAGCGGACGTAGATTTCCGAGTACGCCGGCCGCCAGGACTGAGCCAGGCTCGCACGCCCGCCGCGCCGGCGCTCCAGGCGCGCGAGGACGAACTCGATGTGCTTGCACGTGTCCAGCGCGTTAACCAGAAAGTCGGGGCAGGTGCAGTGATGGTCGGCCCGGCCCTGCTCGTCGCGGCCGCGGATCGTCACGCGGTAGCTGCGCCCCGTGCGCGGGTTGGTCACGGCGAAGCGGGAGAAGATCGGGTGCTCACCGACGTTCTCGAGCTCGAAGGCTTGCGTGCGGCCAAACTGGCGCCGCAGCGCCGCCTGCCACTGCTCCAGCGACATATCCTCGGGCTTGCGCTGGCGCGAGAGCGTCGGCTGCGGCTTGCTCTTCCTGCCCGTCGGCTTCTTCTTCCTCGCCGCCTTCTTTCGCCCGGTGGATGTGGCGCTGGCCATGGGAGCCTCCTGCTCGATCCGGCGGGAATCGGCGCAGGAAACGCTCCACGTCCTGCGCCGCCGGCGACAGGGTTGCCTCGTCGCGACGCGATCGGCCTGGCATCCGTCGTCGCCCGCCCGATTCCGGCGGCAAGCTACCAACCGTCCCGCACGCCGGTCAACCCCGCCCTGCCCGCTCCCTCAAGGGAGGGGGACCGGCGCGCTAAGCCTACCATTCAATGGCCAATAGGTCACTTCAACCAAGGCGCCTCCCCCAAAGCCTGAACGTTTCCACGCCCCACTTCTATGGCTGGGCCGTTTGTGTACTTCCCACACGACCGTCCCGCCCCCAGGGGACCATCTTCCCCTGTGCAGATCGTTCCATGACCATCGTCCGGGCCTCGTCCTTGCCTCGCCTCGACCTGTCACGGCCCGGGCCCAACATCGAGCACGCCATTCGCCGGCTTGAACGGGCTGTAGCGCCAGCCGCCCTCGCTCTAGTGGTTGGCGTAATAGTCCCAGGGGTCCCAGACTTCCAGTTGCACGATGATGTCGCGCTCGTGCGTTTTCTGGAGGAACGTTTTGAGGCGATCCCAGTACTGCGGGTTGGGCGCGTCGAGGTCGAAGAGGCTGTCGCTGTTCTTGAGGTAGGGAAAGACGTTGCCGGCGTTGCGCTGGCTCATGGTGTCGCGCAGGTAGTTGCCTCCTGCGGCCACGGGCAGGTCGATGTGGTGCTCCAGGCCCGTGGGATGGTTGAAGAGGTTGTCCCGCCAGCTTCCGCCGGGCAGCAGCACGGGCTTGCCCTGGTACTGCCAGTAGAAGCGGTTGCTGCTGTCGGGTTCGATGGCCGCGTCGGAGCCGGTGGCGGGCAGTGGCATGCCACGGCTCAACTCCGCGGCGATGGACAGGCCGATGAAACGATGAAAGTGTATGGCCATGGGCGTGATGCTGGAGCAAGGCGAGCGGGCGGGGGTGGTGACGGGCGACCGACGCTCGTCTGGCGCTACTCGACAAGGCTCGGACGACTGCGCCCAGCACGAACCGGCCGGGCGCGGATTTGCCCGGCACCGGCGGCATGCCATAATCACCGGGCATGGACGCCAGGGCACTGATTTGCGAGCAGGGGCCGCGCGTGGAGCTGCGCGAGGTGGAGTTGGCCGAGCCGGGGCCGGGGCACGTGGTGATTCGTGCGATCGCCAGCGGGGTGAGCCCGGGCACGGAGCTGGCGCTGATGCGCGCGCGCATCTCGTGGGGGCCGTTCCCGCTGTGCACCGGCTACCAGGCGGTGGGCCAGGTGACGGCCGTGGGGCAGGCGGTGACCGGCTTCGCGGTCGGCGACCGCGTGTACTACCGCGACAACAACACCGGGATGCGTCTCGCCGACGGCCGCGAGATCAGCGCGGTAACGGGCGCGCACGCCAGCCACGCCGTCGTGGACGTGCAGCGTACGCACGGCCTGGCGCAACTGCCCGCCGAAGCAGAGCAGGCGGTGGGGCTGGCGGCGGCGAGCCTGTACGTGCTGCCGGCGGTGGGCCTCAACGGGGTCGACATGGCCAACCCGCGCCTCGGGCAGAGCGTCGTCGTCTACGGCGCGGGGCTGGTGGGCCTGGCGGTGGTCGCGGCTTGCGCGCATCGCGGCTGCCGCGTCATCGCCGTCGACCTCGACACCCATCGCCTGCGCGTCGCCCGGCAGCTCGGGGCCGAGCACGCGATCGACGCGAAGCAGGCGGACGTGCACGCCGCGGTGCGCGAGCTGGCGCCGGCCATGGCGGACGTCGTGTTCGAGTGCACCGGCCTGCCGGAACTGCTGGACCCGGCGATCGCGCTTTGCCGAAGCCACGGCACGTTCGTCTGGCAGGGCAACTACGGTGCCGATCCCGTGCGCTTGGGCTTCCTGCCTGCCCACGGCCGACGGCTGACCATGTTCTTCCCCTGCGACGACGGCGGACCCGCCTGCCGCGCGGCGGTATTGGCGAACATGGCCCGAGGGGCGCTGCCGTGGCACCGGACCGTCACGCACGAAGTCAACCCACCCGCGGCCGCGGAACTGCTCAATCGCATGCTCCGCGGCGCGGCGGCCGACGTGCTCGGGGCCGTCGTGCGCTGGGATCATTGACCACCGTTGCCCGGCCCGCCGCCCGCGCGGCATTGGAGATCTCGAATGGGACATGTGCTCATCACCGGCGCCAGTGGATTGATCGGCAGCGCGCTCGCCAAGCGCTTGGCGCTACGGCGGGACGTGCTGTGCATGAGCCGGCGACCGGTGCAGGTCGAGGCCCCCTGCGTGCGCGGCGACTTTGCCCGCTTTGAAGACCTGCGGCAGCTCGACGGCTACAGCATCGAGGCGGTGGTGCACCTGGCGGCGGTGACCGGCGGATGCAGCGAGGCCGACGCCATGGCGGTCAACGTCGAGGGCACGCGCTGCCTTATGCGCTACCTCATCGACCGCGGATGTCGGCGGTTCGTCCTGGCGAGCTCGATCGCCGTCGTGGGCATGCAGGCCGAGGACTTCAAGCCCGTGCAGGTGCCGATCCCCGATGAGCATCCATGCCTGGATCGGCACGGCTACGGCCTGTCCAAGTACCTCATGGAAGAGCTGTCACGCTACTACGCCAGGCAGAACCCGGCCATCGACGTGATCAACCTCCGCCTGTGCAGCGTGCATCCGGACCAGGGCGCGCCATCGCTGCACCCGATGGGGCCGCAGACAGCCTGGGCGTTCGGCAAGCTGGCGCAGATGGGCGTGACCGACGCCTGCCGCGCGCTGGAGGCGGCGCTGGCGGCGCCCCCGGCACCAGCGGAAGGGGTGGCCGGGGTGGCCGGGGTGGCGGGGGCGGCGGGGGTGCGGATCATGAACGCGGCGCCGCAGCAGGCGTGGGCCGAGGTGGACGTGGCCTCGCTGCTGCGGTCCTGGTACGGCGACGAGTTGGATGTGAACTACTACGAGCAGCCGGGCCAGGAGCGCGCGAGCCTGTTCGACGTGCGGCGTATCGAGCGCGAGTTGGGGTTCGCCGCCGACGTGAGGCAGGCGATGACCGCTGGGCGCGAATAGGGTGGATCCGCGGCCGGCTGGTCGAGAGACAACCGGGGCACGTGGAACAATGGCGGTCCCGTCACACAAAGCAAGGGAGTCGGCCGTGGCAGAGCTCGTATTCCGCGCGACATGGCTGCTTGTTCTGCTCGGCCTGATGCCGCACGCGCTGGCTGCGACGCGGCGGTGTTCACCATCGTCGACGCCCCGCCACCCGCGGGCGCCTTCCGCCCGCCCTACACCAACGTCGAGCTCGACAGCTTCACCGTCGACCAGCTCAACTGGCAGCGCCTGACCAACATGCCCGCGCTCGACTCGGCACCGGCGTGGGCGACGCACGAGCAGCGCACCGAGCGCGTGTGGATCGACCACAAGCCTTACTGGAGCGGCCGCTACATCCAGCCGTCGAACAACATGGTCGCCTACGGCCGGGAGATCGCCCAGCACTTCAACGAGGCCACGCTCACGCTGCTGATGGACCACCCGCAGCACGAGAAGGAGCAGACGCTCATCAACCTCGTGCAGATCGGCATCGACTTCTACGGCAACATTCTCTCGGCCCATGCCTCGGACGGGTACACCGGCTCGGCGCACAACGCCTGGACCGGCGACTGGGGGGGCGCCATCGGCACCGGGCGCAATCGGCGAGGCCGTGGCGTACGCGGCGGACGGCCACCGAGGCGCAGCGGGCACACCTCGATCGCCTGCTGCTGTCAGTTGCCCCCGGACGCCGGGTCACGAAAAAGGCCGGCCACGCTGGCTCGTGTGCCCTGGGGGAAGGTGGCACGAGGAAGGTGGTCGGCCAAGGGCGGAGGCGTCCGTATTTCTCGCCACTCCTGCCGGGAACGTGGCCCGGCTGCGTTCGCCTCCGGCAACGAAGCCCATCGTAGGACAGGCCGGCGCCGCCGCCAAGGGTTTTTGACCGCGGCGCAGTGAAATTTTCCTCACCGTCGGCC
>SLDI01000520.1:0-5932 GCA_007125385.1 Phycisphaeraceae bacterium
AAAATCGCAAGGAGCCCTTTAACGGAGCAGGAATGAGCGGTTACGGTTGGCCAAGGAAGACAGCGGCATCACGCTGCTGCAGGAGGGTCCCGTCTTGAGAGGAGAGAGGGAAATGCATGGTCCGATTCTGAAGCGCAAGTGCGCCGGCCTGGCCATGGCGGCCTGCCTGATCGCCGGTGGGTCGGCCGCGTCGGCGTCACCCATTTACGACCAGGCGGTGCTCGACCTCGACGCCATCGGCTACTGGAAGCGCGACGGCAACGCCGACGACAGCTCCGGCAACGCGCATCACGGCGTCGCCACCGACATCACCTGGCTGAGCGACGGGCCGCACGCCGACGCCCCCGGCGCGGCGCAGGGCAACGGTAGCACCGGCGTCATCCATGTCTCCAATGACACGGCCCTGATGCCGACCGGCTCGATGAGCGTCGTGGCGTGGATCCACAACGAGACCAGTCCCGCCACACCCTGGGCCCAGATCGCCAGCGTCAACGACAGCGGCTGGAACCTGCGCTTCAACGGCCATGCCGCCCAGACCGACTATCCCGCGTGGTACGGCCGCAACGATGCCGGCGAGGACCAGTGGGTCGGCGACCAGCGCAGCCAATTGGACACGCTCCCGCACAACGAGTGGGCCATGCTCGTGGGTGTCTACGACCGTGACGACAATCGTGCCCGGCTCTAGGTCAACGGCGAGCTGGCCTTCGACATCGCCGCCGACGGCGATCCGCTGGCGAGCAACCAGACCGTCGACATGACCATCTTCGCGCAGTACGACGGCATCGACGCGAACACGGCAGAGCTCCGCCGCTTCTTCGAAGGGGACATCTCGCGCCTTTCGTTGCACGGCACGGCCCTGAGCGACGCCGACGTCGCCAACCTCTACGCCGCCATCCCCGAGCCCGGCACGCTCGGCCTGCTCGGCATCGGCGGCCGGATGCTCCTGAAGCGCCGCCGCCAGCGGTGACCGTCCGCGGAATCGGCTGCGAAACAGAATGCCCGCGCCGTCACCCACGGCCACCCCGGCGAGGCGCAGGCCGCGACGGAATCGGCCGAGCGGTATTGAATCGGCATCGTCCGGACCGCGCGCAACCCGCGGGTGGTCGCCCGCGCGAGTTGCGCAAGATGCTGACGTCACAACGGGTTGCCGCTTAAGTTCATGGCATTCGATCCTGGGCGTGGGATCGGGCCGCATGCGCCACCAATGCCGCGAAGTCCGACGGTTCGGCGCGACATGGCCATCAAAGCACCCGCAGATTCTGCTGCGGAGGCCGAAACAACATTGACGAGCCGCCGCCACGCACGATAAGCTGATGCGCTGGACGATGGAACGTCCAGTTCTTGCCTGTCCGGATTCTCCGCCCGACAACCCGCCCCAGGAGCGAGCCAGCCTTGACCCGGTTGCGGTTGACGGCGGTCCGCTCGCCCGGCCGCCAGCGCCCCAGAACCGGCTCCCGCGCCGTCCGCTGCGCCGCCTGTGCGCTGAAACGGAGTCGACGCGCGCCCCGCCTCTCCCGCATCGGCCTGCTGATCGGCGCGCGCCGAGAGGCTCATCCTCGGCCTCGACGTCCCGTGGAGAAGGCGGCTGCCCGTGATCCCGTCTCCCGTGAGGCGACACGGCCAGGAAGGGATGAGGAAGGCAAGGAGGACGTTGTCGGCACCCGGTCCTTTGAACGAAAGGAGCCGATGATGGCACAACATCGCCTGGCCTGGCGTGAGTTCCTGGCAGCCGTGGTTGGCTGCGCATCGTTGGCGTTGCCGGCCGGGGCCATCACGATCGATTTCAGCTACAGCCACCGGGAACCCCACCCGGAGGATCTGGACGGCAGCAGGCTGATCGCGATCACGCAGGTGGCAAGCGCGTACTACGAATCGCTCTTGCCACAACCCGGGCCCTTTCCCGAGACACCTTTCACATTCGATCTGCGCTGGGAGGACCTGGGCAGCTCAACGCTTGGCGAGTACCGCTTCGGGGTGCCGTTCCAGACCGACCGATTGGCGCTGAACAGCAACATTGATTGGTTTTTTGATCCGCACCCGCTCGATCACAGCGAGTTCGCCTTTGGCGGCACCGGGACTTCCAGCAACAACTGGGCCGGGCAGACACTCTTCCGCGATCTGACGCCAGGCCAGCGGAATGATTGGTTCAGCGGAAGCCCGCCGGCTGTTCTGGAAGCGGGCTTTCGCGGCGTCGCGATCGAGGGCGGGCCGGCGGACGACAAGTTCGATCTCTTCAGCACCGTGCTCCACGAAATCGGGCACGCGCTTGGTGTTCGCACGCCGATCATTGGCAGCAGGAGCGAGTACGCTTTCCCCAGCGAGTTGATCGGCGGTCTCGACGTGGCCGCCAGGTCGGCGGACGGTGATGATGGGCATCTTGCAGCCCGTGCCGCCCTGATGTGCGACGGCTGCGGCGCGACGTCGATTCGCCGCTTGCCGTCGGCCACGGACCTGCTGGCGATCGCTGATCGAGTCAACGCCAGGGCCGCCACCCTTGCGCCGTTGCCCGGTCAATTCGATCGCGTGTTGACGGACCTTCACCGCGTCGATTTCATCGCCACGCAAAGCGGAAACGCCTGGGAGGATGCTCTGAACTGGGTCGGCGGGCGGGTGGCCACCGGCGAGCAGGACATCTTCATCCGTCACGGCGGCAGCGCCTTTCGATCCCTGTCCGGGACGCTGCGAATCGGCACGAACCTTCGCTTCGGCAGACTGATCGTCAGCGACAACTCGTTCCTGAGCAACGCGGGCGCGATTCATATCGGCGACAACGGCGCTGGCGAGATGACGATCGCCAGTGGCGGCATCGTCTTCAGCGATAGCGGTTCGATTGCCTTCAGCCCCACGTCGGCCGGAGCCGTCACGGTCACCGGCGCCGGCTCGAGCTGGACCAACAGCGGAACGCTCGTTGTCGGCCGGCTTGCGTCGGGAGACATGACGATCGAAGCAGGCGGGCGCGTGTTCAACACCATGGCGTCCATCGGCGACAACCCCGGCTCGAGCGGCAGGGTCACCGTGACAGGCGACGGCTCGCTGTGGGGCAACACCGGGCTGCTGAACGTGGGCGCCTCGGGCACGGGAACGCTGACGATCTCCAACGGCGGCGCCGTCTCCAACACGGACGCTTTCGTCGGCAACGCCAGCGGTTCGAACGGCGCGGTGACCGTCGTCTTCGCCGGATCGACCTGGACCAGCGATGGCGCCCTTCATGTCGGAGCCTTCGGCACCGGCACCCTTGCCGTCCAGGCCGGCGCCAGCGTCTTCAGCGGCCCGGGATTTGTCGGCAGCGGCAACGGCTCAACCGGGACGGCCTCGGTGATCGGTGGCTCGAGCTGGCAAAGCAGCGGGGAGCTCCGCATCGCTGGCGGCGGCAGCGGCATGCTTCTGATCGCCGGCGGCACCGTCTCGAATACGAACGGCATCCTCGGCTCCGGGACCAGCGGCGCCGGCACCGTCACGGTCGATGGCATCGACTCCGTGTGGACCAACAGCGGAAATCTCCAGGTCGGCCACCTGGGCACGGGCACGCTGACGATCGTCGATGGTGGCCAGGTGCATGTCGGGGGCAACCTCTCGATCAATGCATCAAGCACCGTCAATCTCAACGGCGGCACGCTGCGCTTCGACGGCTATGCCCGCGACGGCACGTTCAACTATGACAGCGGCACGATCCAGCTCGCCGGGACGCGCGTGATTGGAACAGATGCCGCCATCGCGGACCTGTTCGGCGCATCACCCGCCATCATCGGCGACAAGGCACTTGCCATCGAGGGCACAACCGGCATCGAGACCAGCCTGAGTGTCAGCGGAGGCGCTCTCACGTCACAGGGATCGATCACGGTTGGTATGTCGGCGGAGGCCGCGCTGACGATCCAGGACGGCGGCAGCGTCTCGGGGACTCAGGGCACCATCGGAAGCGCGACCGGCTCCAGCGGCACGGTCACCGTCACCGGATCGGGATCGACCTGGACCAGCAGCAGCAGCCTTCTCGTTTCCGTCTTCGGCACGGGAATACTCATGATCGAAGATGGCGGCGCTGTCTTCAGCGGCGGCGGCACCCTGGGCAGCCGGTCCGCGGGCGGCGGCACGGTCATTGTCGACGGTGCTGGCTCGACGTGGGCCGTCGACGGCAGCCTGACCGTCAGCGCTCGCGGCTCGAACGCGCTTCATATCCTGGCCGGCGGCGCCGTCTCGAGCGGCTTGAGCACGGTGGCCAGCCAGAGTGGAGCCGATGGCGAGGTGATCGTCAGCGGCAGCGGGTCAACATGGACGATCGACGAGCGGCTGGCGATCGGAGGCGGCATCGGCCGAGGCGGGCTCATCAACGGGGGCGCCGGCAGGCTTGTCATTGAGCCCGGAGCGACGGTGAGCGTGGCGGAGGGCATCGTCCTCTTTCCCGATGGCCTGCTGGAGCTGGCCGGCGGCACGCTCGCAACCGCCGCGATCAGCTTCCAGGCCGGTGCGTCGCACGCGCAGTTCGACTGGACCGGCGGCACACTCCACGCGAGTCTGTTCTCGGGCGACCTGTCGAACCCGGGCGGGACGCTCGTCCCGGGCTCGTCCGCCGGAATCGTCCCGCCCGGCCATTGGATCGGGCAGCTCACGGTCGAAGGCGACTACACGCAACTGCCCGGCGGCACACTCGTGATCCCGGTGGGCGATGGATCGCACAGCCGGCTGGTGGTCGAAGGCGAAACCTCTCTCACCGGCCACCTCCTTGTTGAGCCGTTGCCCGGCCAGCCGATCCCCTTCTGGCAGGAGCTTGAGATCATCAGCTCGGGCGACGCCATCACCGGCGCCTTCACCAGTGAGCAGTCAGCCAGCATCGATCACGCCTTCGTCATGCTGGACTACGGCTCCTTCAGCACGCGAATGATGATCGGGCTGGTCGGTGACATGAACACCGACGGCGGGTTGGACACCGGCGACGTCGCGCCCTTCGTCCTGGCCCTGACCGACCCGCAGGCCTACCAGGACCAGTTCGGCATCGATCCCGCACGCGTCGGCGACGTCAATCAGGACGGCAGCTTCGACACCGGTGACGTCGCGCCGTTCGTGCAACGGCTCATCGGCGGCGGTCCCCCGAGTGTGCCCGAGCCGGGGAGCCTCGTTCTGCTGGGCGTCGGTGGCGTGGTGCTGCTGAGGCGGCCACGGCGGCACCCGGCACCGCCGGCACCGCCGGCATCCGCGCCCCGATAGACCCGCGCCATGGGTTGCCGCCTCCCGCCGCGCCCGTTCCTGCGGCCGATGCTCGTCCGCTTTCCATCTCGCGTCGGCCGAAGCGGCCGTCGAAGGCCCGCAGTGTCCGCTCGAAATCCCGCCGTAGCCGACCGATCCGTGCAGCATTCATGCTCGAGCCCCTCGCGGCGTGCTAGAATCGATCCCGGCCCGTGTGTCGTCCGGGCGGGAAGGGTGAGGGGTATCGTGCGTCGAGGACGTGGAGAAGACCCGGGTTGGAAGGCGGGAAAGTGGCAAAGTTCTCGATCGGATGCAAACTGACGTACCGGGTGTCGGCCCCGTCCATTTTCGTCATGAACGTGGCCGCGGCGCGCAACGCGCATCAGCGGGTCGAGAACGAGCAGATCGAAGTCACGCCGGAAGTGCCTGTCGAGGAACACGTCGAGGCGACGACCGGCAACCGCTATCATCGCTTTGCGCACTCGCCGCAGGACGTCGGCCTGCACTACGCCGCCACGGTGACCTACGCGCCGCGGGTCGCCGACAGCGCGACGATTCTCGCCACGCCGCCGGCCCGGTTGCCGCTGTCGATGCTGCCTTACGTGCTGCCCAGCCGCTACTGCCAGTCGGACCACCTGATGCGCCTGGCGTCGCGGCAGTTCGGCCGGTTCCCCGCGGGGTATCAGCAGGTGCGGGCCATTTGCCAGTGGATTTACCAGAACGTGGATTACCTGGCCGGCAGCACGGGCCCGCT
>SLDI01000343.1:0-5922 GCA_007125385.1 Phycisphaeraceae bacterium
GAGTTGGCTTTGTGTGTATCGCCTGCCCATCCTCCATCTTGTACCGAGAATGGCGGCATGGCGCAACCCCTATATGTTGTGGTTGGGCGGCCATGGCAACACAAGGCGTGAACGGTTACTCCAGCAGATAGGCTTCGACGTGCTCGTTCCCTTTGCGGGCTCGCTCCAGGGCGGCCAGGGCGCCCGGCTCGTCATCGTCGAGGTAGCGCTCAAGCACGCGCCCCCAGGCAAACACGGCACTGCCCTCGTCCTCGTACTGCTCAAACAGCCATCGCACACCGTCAAGATTGCCCTTGAGCAGGTAGAGGCCCATCAACTCGTATCGCAGTCCCTGGTTGTCACCCGGGTTGAGGTTGAGCATTTCCTCGTAATGCTCGATGGCCTCGTCGTGTTTGCCCGCCTCGGCCAGCATCTGGGCGAGCATGGCACGGGCCCGCATGTAGGGCCGCGTCTCGTGGAAGCCCCAGAAACGGCCGGGCATCTCCTCGAAATCGTCGCCCAGCCCCTCGGCCGCAACCTCGACGGTGCGGCGGAGGTTCTCGATCAACTCCCGTCGATTCTCGCTGCCGGCCTGGCTCAGCAGCAGCAAGGCATCGACGCAGTGGGGGTGCAGGTCACACGCCTGCTGGGCCAGTTCAACCGCCCGCTCCACGTCACCGCGTTCGGCGGCCTCCATGGCGTCGTAGGCCAGTTCCTGGGCCTGGGCGACGGGATCGGAAGGGGCGGGGCCACCGAACATGCCACGCATGGCCCGCTCCATCATCGTGCGCGGCGGCATCTCGGGCAGATCGTCGCTCGGCGTCGAAGCAGCGGCCTGGCCTGCCGCGGAGGGCGGACGCCGCTTCTGCCGCTTTTTTCGCTGATCTCGCTTCCCGGGCTTGGCCATGGCGGGGCCCCTCGCAAACCTGGCATGTGCCAGGGCCGGTTTGTCGGCCATCAGCCAGGCAATACCCCGGTCGGCCAGTCGCGCGCCCGCGTGAGGCGCGTTGTATCCCACGCGGCCGCGGCCCCGCATCCTGGCGACGAGCGAAAGCACTACGGCCATCCTCGGTGCCGTGGGGTGGCATTGCCGCTGCGTCGCCCGATACCGAGGCTTGGACGGATGCCTGCCGTTCACGGTTATACCGAGGACCTGAGCCGACAGGCGATGGCGAATGTTGGTGGCCCGCGGGTCGATCAATTCGTGGAACATGCGCAGCGGACCGCGCGGGGCTGAGTCGTCCATGACCAGGCTCCGTCAAGGGGATCGGTTTGAACCAGCGAGCTCGCGACCAGCCGGTGAAGATGCCCGCAATGACAAGAAAGCGCCAGTAGTTAACAGGAACCGAACGGCCTTCGCGAAAGCCAAATGCGCTGGCCCTGCCTCTCCTGCACAATCCCGGAAGGAAAGCTTGCCTCGGCAGGCCTCCTGAGCTAAACTTTGTACGGTAGTCGACCGTACAGAACAGCAGGAGGTTGCCATGCCAACGCCACCCACCACCACGCGCGACGCCCGGCTCGATTTCCGGGTGAGCCGGGAGCACAAGCGCCTCATCGAGCAGGCGGCGAGGGTAACCGGCCAGTCGCTATCCGATTTCGCCATCGCCAACCTCGTGCAGACGGCCCAGCGAACGATCGATGAGGCCACAATCACGCGCCTGGCCCAGCGCGACCGCGACCGATTCCTCAAGCTCATCCAGTCAGACGCCAAGCCGAACAAGGCGCTGAAGACCGCCGCCGAACGCTACAGGAAGCGTCGTGGCTGACCCGCCTGGATGGATCATCGAGAAACTGCACAAGCGGCACGATCGTGCCGCTTTTTCCTGTGGCGTTCCAGGGCTCGACACCTACCTGCACCGCTTCGCAGGGCAGAATGAACGGACCGGGATCAGTCAGCACTTCGTGGCCGTGGCCACCACGGGCGACACGAAGATCCTCGGCTACTATGCCCTGTCCGCCGCGTCCGTGGCGTTTGATTCGATTCCGGAGGATCTGCGAAAGCGCTTGCCACGCTACCCGGTGCCGGTGGCTCATCTCGGCAGGCTTGCTGTGGATCAGTCCATGCAAGGCCAGGGCCTCGGCGAAGACCTCTTGATCGATGCCCTGGCCCGCATCGCACGCGTGGCCGACGACATCGGCGTTCATGCCGTCGAGGTGGTGGCGATCAACAAGGCTGCACGGCGCTTCTATCTGAAGTATGGGTTCACGCCTTTGGCCGACGATGAACACCACCTTTACCTGCCGCTGTCGGTGGTCAAGAAACTCGGCCTGACGTGACCGCGCGATGGGTTGGTCACATGGGTCTGTGGCGAACCGGCTTGTTAACCACTTGGGCGGTGGCAACCAGAGAGTCTGAGAGTTCTCGGTCGGGATCAGGTACAATGGGACGCGGCTGACGACGCTTGGCCGACCGCGCTGGCGAGCCCGGCCACGAGAAGCGCAGCCAAGGCGCGACGAAGACAGGTTCCCGTGTTCATGTTCATTTTGGCTCTTCGGCAGAATCTGTGGGTAGATCGGCTGGTTGAGAGGTGATGGTCGGGGGGCTTCGCCGCCAGCCCCCCGAGCCCCCTGGCTCCCCCCTGGAAGACTGCCATATGGGTTTGAGGGGATTGGGCGACGATCGCAGTATAGCGGGCGCCGACGAGCGGCGTTTTTCGCGGTTCAAGGGTCGAGCGATCGGCGGGCAAGGCTCAGCAGATGGCCGCGTGTCTGGGAGCGGGCGAAGCAGTCATCGAACTGACGGAGGAAGCGGGTCAAGGTGGGCTTGAGTTGAAGGATTGTCTGGGCATCCATGCCGAAGGTCTCCTTGCGGGGAGGCTCCCACAAGTTGCTTTCGGTCAGGGACATGGAAATTCTTGAGCTTTCTTAGCGTTGTAGTACTAACGAACGCCATTTTATATGTCGCCGCGTCACAATCGATCGCTTCGCCACGGTCATTGCAGCTGCTGCATTGACGGGGCCCTCAAAACAGCGTACGCTACTTGTGTACACAAACAGGAGCTTGCCATGCGCTCGGTCAACATTCGAGAAGCCCGTCAAAAACTCAGCGACCTGGTGGATGCTGCCGAGCATGGCCAATCGGTGCTGATTACGCGCCGCGGTAAACAGGTGGCGCGGCTCGAGCCGGCGGGTCCGGCTCGGGGGACACCGCTGCCCGATCTCGGCGCCTTTCGCGCGTCGATCCGCCAGGCGGCCGGTGGCAAAGGCGCGCCGCTGTCGAGGGTGGTCCGCGAGGCGCGCAAGCAGGCGAGGTATTGATGCACTACCTCGATACGAGCGTCCTGGCGGCCTATTACTGCCCCGAGCCACTGAGCAACAAGGTGCAAAAAGCGTTGAGCCAGTTGGCCGAGCCAACGATCAGCGCGCTTGTGGAACTGGAGTTGCACTCGGCGCTGGCGACGAAGGTGCGCAGCCGGGAGATGGACGCCGCCACCGCCGGGCAGATCGCAGCCATGTTTCAGCTTCATCTGGCTGATGGTCACTATCGCCTGGTGCCGATCGGCGCGAGGGAATATACGCTCGCGCAGACCTGGATCGCCGCTTTCAATTCGCCACTGCGCACGCTCGACGCGTTGCACCTGGCGGCGGCTTTTGCCGATAACCTGACGTTGATCAGCGCCGATCGTGCCATGGTTCGATCCGCCAAACAGTTCGGCGTCAAGCATCAATTGATCGCTTGATGCCGAACCGTTTGGTGGTACGGCGTGAACCAGATGAACTTCAACTTCGGCTCAAGCCCGCGTCGAAGCGCAAGGCCGATGACTTCCATGACCGATACCAGCGTGATCGGATCACCGACTGGTTGAGCCTGGCGATTGAGAAGGCGGGGCGCGACGATGAATGGCTGGCGCTGTACGAGCAGGAAGCTCGCCTCACGCACAGCTACGAACGGCTGGTGCGCTACTTGATCGACACGCAGCATTACGAGGACGCGCAGCGCTGGGCGCAGGAAGGGATCTCGCGGACGCGGGAGCAGTGGCCGGGCATCGCTTCGAACCTGGCGCAGCAGCTGGCCGAAGTGGCCAAGGGACGCAAGCAGTGGGAACTGGTGGCGGCGCATGCGGCGTGACGATTCTTCGACCAGCCGTCGCAGGAGCATTTCAAGCAACTGGTCGCCGTGGCGGGCAAGCAGGACGCTGGGGCCGAGAACCGTTCTTCCCGCGCACCATTCCAACCAACAGAATCCCGGTGATGACCTGGCAGGCGCCTTTCGTGACGTGCAGAATTTGCGCAGCGGCGCCAAGGAGACGATCGGTTACGGCTACAGCATTGAATGGCGACATGTCAACTCCCGCCGCCGGGGGGGCGCAATCGCTTCCCCGCGCGAAACGATTTCGAGACGTGCGAGGTCTATCTCCGGTTCATCGGTCGATCGGCGGAATGATGTCGTCGTCGGCGGTGGCGGTGGCGGCGGCGGGGCGATCATCCCCAACCGCGCCACGAAAGCAGCCGATCATCCTTGTCAGGCATCGACTTGTCGCCGCCATCCACCACGGCACCCTTGCCGCCAGCAGGGCCGGCAAGGTCGCGCCACCAGTTCAAATTTTTCACAAAGTCACTGCTGAAGGTCTGGCCGGACTTGATCTCGACGGGCAGGAGTCGACCACCGCCGGCTTCGATCAACAGGTCGATTTCGTGACCCGCCGAGTCACGCCAGAAGAAGCAGACGTCCGGCCGAAGTCCACGGTTCATGAAGTTCTTCACCGTCTCGGCCACCACCCACGACTCGCAGATCGCCCCGCGTGCCGCGTGCACGTCCAGGTCTTCAGCCGACCGGATGCGCAGCAGGTAGCACAGCGGCCCGTGTCCAGACAGTAGAGCTTGGGTGACTTGACAAGGCGCTTGTTGAAATTGCGGTGATGCGGGCGCAGCAGCATGACGACAAAGCTGGTCTCCAGCACGCTCAGCCATCGCCGGGCGGTCGTGTGCGTGATGCCGCAGTCGTTGGCCAGGGCCGAGAGGTTCAGAAGCTGCCCCGTGCGGCCGGCGCACAGCCCCATCAACCGGCCGAAGGCTTCCACGTCACCCACGTTGACCAGCTCGCGCACGTCTCGCTCGATATACGTCTGGTAGCAGTTGGCCAGCCAGCGTTGAGGCTCCAGCTTCTTGTCATGAATGCGCGGATGGCCGCCGGCAAACAGGACATCGTTCAGACGGTCTTCGCCGTTCTCTCTCGACCGCGGCCGGCGATCGGTGATCGCCTCCACAGGGTGAAGCTTTCTGCGTTTGAGTTCCGCTCGCGAAAACGGCAGCAGGTGAAGGATGTCGCAGCGTCCCGCCAGCGACTGGCTGATCTGGCGATGAATCAGAAAATTCGGCGAGCCGGCAAGCACGAACTGCCCCGGCTGATCCCGCTCGTCCACGATGCCCTGGATGTAGGAGAACAGGTCCGGGACATGCTGAGCCTCATCGAGGATCCTCGCCCAGCCCCCTGCCCGTGCCGTGCCCCACCGCCATGGCCGGCTCCCGCCAGACCCTCCGCCCGCCACGGCCAGCAGATACGAACCATCGGCATGATCGGGCGGGACATCGCCGACACCGAGGCTCGCGCCCTGTTCCAGCGTGAGCTGCACCAGCTCACCCGTCCTGAAGCTTCGCGGCTGATCGACCACCTCAAGCGGCGCACCAACGGCCAGCCATGAGCCCGCGGCCTCTGGCGCGCCATGCCTGCGACGCCTCAACTTCCACGGGGCCCGGGTGCTCACGCAACGTGCGCGGCCACGGGCGAAGCATCCATCGGGCGCAGCGCCTCGATCGACATGGAGGCGTACGGCATGTCAATCGCGATGAGCATGGCCGACGCCTTGATTGCGGTCACCGCCATCGAGGCCAACGAGCGGTGGATCATCGGCACCGGGAGCCGCGGCCGCATCGTGCGGCGGCGGCTCCCCCGGGCCCGCAACGCCGACCTTTTCTTGGCTCTTCCGAGATTTCCGTGGGTCA
>SLDI01000097.1:0-5891 GCA_007125385.1 Phycisphaeraceae bacterium
ACTCGTCCAGCCCAGTGCCGCGCCGCCGCCGAGCTGAATCCGCGGAGCCTCGCCCGCCTTGAGTACGAACCGCACGTCCCAATGCAGGCCTTGGCCGACGTAATGCCGGACCCACTCCACGAGGCGTGTCAGCGCGATTTGCCCCGGCAGGAAACGCTTGAGCTCCGTCAGGCTCATGGGCCCGAGGCACAACCGAAACCTCTGCTGGCAGTCCCACATTCGCGCGCCGAGCACGGCACTGTGCCCAAGGGTCGCGGATTCCGCGGACGCGCCCAGACGGAGCCGGGCCGATTCGGGCAGGGTGAACCACTGCCCGACGAACTCCTGCACCTGCACGCCCACGCCGAAATACGCGCCGAGAATCGCCGCCAGCCCCTCGGGGTGGCGGCTCTGGCATGCCAGGTGCCCGCTGTGGTGGAGCTTGGCCTCGTCCGGCACACGCCCCCGGCCGCGCATCGACGGCAGCCCGATGCCCACAAGCGACGCGACGTACGCCGCGAAACGGTCGTCCTCCGGCCTGTCACGGCTGACGGCCTGCTGGTTGACCGCCCATGCGCGATAGAACAGCGACACCATGCGGTGGTGGAAAATGTCCAGAAACGCCGGCAAGGTCGTGTCCTGCCTCTGCCGACGCTGCAACGCGTGCTCCGTGACCTGAAGCGGCATCGGTCCGTTGGGCCCGAGAAGACCCATGAAGTTGACCAACATGCGCGGCGGCTGGCCCGGCACCTGTTCGACCGCCGCGAGCGAGGCCGGGGCAAAGTTCAGCGACGCCTGCTGCCCGAACCGCACCGGCTCCTCCTTCAGGCGCCGGGCGGTGCCGACGCGCGGCAGGTGCCGCGAAGCGCACTCCAGCCGGCGCACCGCCTCGAAAAAATCGAAACGATGGGGCGAGGCTTTGAGCTCGTCCATCAGATCAGGTGTCGTTTGCCGATTCGCGGTGGCCATTGGATCAACTCTCCGCGCTGCTCCGTGCGCACGACCGTTTCCGTGAAGCTGTTCAACGCTACGTACTTGGCGAAAAACTGCTCGAGCACGGCCCCGAGCAGAAACGCCCCGACGCCCTCGAACTCCGCCTCCTGGAAATCCAGTGTCACCTGCAATCCGCGCACAAACGTGACCGGGCCCGGGATTGGGGCACGGCGCGTCACGGGAGCCACCGACACGCCGACCACACCGTCTACCTGCCGCCGCAGGGCCGGGTCCGCGTGCTCGGCGTAGAGCCGGAGCATCTCCCGCAGCGATGCCACCGCCTCCCCCGGGCGCTCGTCGTCCACCAGCGACAGGTAGTTCAGCGACAGGTGGCTGACCAGCCGCCACGCCAAGTCCCCTTCGGCGCGCGACGGGTGCGGCGGCGTCGGGTTCGACACGCAACGCACGGCGCGGATCGGCAGGGCCTGCTCCAACGTGAAGTCGGTCACCCCGCCGCCCACGGGCATGTGCAGCGGCAGATCGCGATTCGTACACAGCGTTTTGACTGACAACTGCGTCAGGTCGCCGCGATACGGCTGCTCGGCGGCGTCAACCAAGTTGATGAACACCTCGCTGCCCGCGTACGAGTTGGTCCGGTCGCTACCCCGCGCCGCGGTTCGCGGCTCACGCGCCACCGTGTAGTAGGCGTCCGCCTGGTGCAGATCGCTCGCCGCATAAAAGGGGTGAAACTCCTCCTGCTGCTGCCGGCGAAGCCCATGACCGACCACCTCGCGGATCTCGTAAACCTCGAAGTCCGCCACCCGCGTCCGGTCCGGCACCACGTGGAACTCGGCGAAGCGCTCCGAGAGGTGAATTCGGTCGGCGCGCTTCGGGAAAAGGTTGATCGCCGGCGTGCAGTAAAGCTGGAAATTCGACACATCCACCAGCCGCTCAAGCTCGGGCACCGCCCGGTCCAACGTGATGATCAGGTCCAACTCACGCCCGGGCGCCGCGGCGACACCCGCCGCCAGATCGGTGAACTCGAAAAACAGAAAGCGCTGATAGAACGCGAAGTATTCCTGGAGCAGGCGGTAGCCCTGAAAGGTGCGCCGCCCCGCCGGCAGCAGGGCGTGCTCGTCCTCAAAGCCCATACGCTTGATCGTCGACGCCGGGTTTACCACGCGCCGCTCGCCCTCAAGCCCAAGCTCGGCGACCGGGGGCTGGATCACGACTTGCCGCGCCCCGGCGAATATCTCCTCATACAACCTCACCGGCAGGTTGCCACCGCCCTTGAGATGCACCGGAAGCCGCTCCAGCGGCAGCTCGTGCAGCGCGGCCCCGGCTGTCAGGCGCAGCCGAAAACGCAACGCCGCCTGCGCCGGCTCGCCCGACCCCGGCAACCGCAGCGTGCTCAGATCCTGGCTGTGGTACCGCGCTTCGGCCAGTTCCAGCGGCCAGAGCGTGATGTCGTGGGCCGTACGGTACTCACACCGCGTCAGCTCCTGCCGCGCCTTGTGCCCAAGCAGAGCCGTGTCACGCGGCACCGTCACGCCACCGGCCAGATCACCGGACCTCAGGTCCGGCTCGAACCCGGCGATGAGCATCGACGGCGTCGGGGCCAGGTAGTGCGGGTAGACCGTTTGCAGCAGCGACTGCGTCAGGCGGGGGAACTCCGCGTCGAGCTTGACGTGAATCCGCGCCGCAAGGAAGGCAAACCCCTCGAGCAGCCGCTCGACGTACGGGTCCGGGCATGCCTCCGTGCTCTGGCCGTCGAGCCCCAGCCGCCCGGCCACCTTCTCGTACCGCCGGGCGAACTCGGCACCCATCTCACGCAGATGGTGCAGCTCGCGGTCGTAGTGGCTCAGCAGTCGTTGGTCCAGATGGCCCATGAATTCCTCAAATCCGCCACGATGGCGCCGGCTCACCCGGGCAAGCCCGGCGGCAGGCCAGGCAACAACAAACGACAAAGCAACAACCGCCCAGCCCCTGCCCCCGTTGCGGTTTGACCGGCCCGCTCACGCCGTGTTGCTCAACTCCCTCTCCTTATCGGCACCGGTCATCCAACGCCTCATCACTTGTGCCTGCGGCTCTGCCTGCGGTTACCGCCTCCCCCGCACGTGCGGCCGGCTCCGTGCGCGCCGCTAGCCCGCCTCGACCTGGCACTGGCCGCTTTCCAAGTCCACCTGCGTCCGCAGGTATATCGCTTCGGCGACGGGCTGCATCCAAATCTCGCAGCGGATCTCGAACGTCAGGCTTGATCGCGAGGCCGAGGCACCCCTGCCCATGGACGTGACCGACAGCGTGGAGGCAATAACGCGCGGCTCAAACGTGGTGATCGCATGCACGATCGCGCGGCGAAGGTACTCGGGCACGTCGCTGTGCAACGACATGCCGCAGAAGTCCGGGAGCCCGTAGCACAGCACCGAACGCCGGACCTCGGGGTACTGCTCGGCTTCGACCAGGCCGCGCGGAATGCGGCTGTTGAGCAGGCTCGCCAGGTCGCGCACAATCGCGTCACGCTGACGCGCCGGCGAAACGACGCGCTGGTCGCGACCTTCGTCGCTCTGGCGCGGCTGCTCGTCGGTCAGCCGATCCAGCAGGCATGGCTGAAGCCGATCCTGGGGTGTCAGTTCAGGCATCCTCGGCTCCAGCATCCATGGCCGCGGGCTCACCGCCGACCGTCTCAAACGCGATCGACCGCACATCGAGCAGGCGGAACCCGCCCTGATCCGTGATCAGGCTCCGCTGCCCCAGCCCCAAGTACCCCGTCTCCGCCTCGCCCGTCCAGTCGGTGGCGTAGCTCAGCCGGATCGCCGGGTCATCGCTGGCCTCGGAGCCGGCATACCGCACCGGCAATAGCACCGCCGCCTCGCCACCATTGGTCCACGTCAGGTGGGCCGAGACCCAGACCAGCTCCAGCAGCGTCGTCGGGGCCTCGATCCGCACCCACGTCAGCGTCGGCATCGGCATCCAGAAATAGCGGCCGTTGACAAAGCACTCAAGCACCGGCCCGAGCCTGGCGTCGGCGTCGGCGAGCCAGTCGAAGGGCGATTCGTCAATGCGGCCGGTCGCCGCGGGAGCCTCGACCAACGCCTCGGCGCGAAGCCGCTGGGCCGCCTCGGCGTGGCCCTGAGTCTGGATCTGAAGCGCCTGGACCATCGACGCCATCCATGCCTGCGGTTCGCCGAAGATCACCGGCTGCTCGCGGCCGGCGAACACCCGGGCGCGAGCCCGCTCGCACGCGATCGCCGACCGGGCCATCCCGGCGGCGAAGCCATACTCGCCCGGCGCCAGCTCGGCCGCGATGCTCATCTGCCTCAGCGCCTTGTCCCATTGACCAAGCACGCACAGCAACTCAAAGAGCGCCGCACGCGGCTGCGCCTTGCCGGGCGACTGGCGCACCTGCTCGTGCAGCGCCGCCAGTGCCTCATCGAGGCGCCGCTGCTTGATGAGCTCATCGACGGACATAACGCCCCTTGCTTGCGTGGGCTGCCGGGCGCCACCGCGCGGCGTGGTGGCGGGCGGAGCCACTTTCACCTTTGCCCCCCGGCGCCCGCAGGAGCCTCGCGTCAGCCGCGTCTGGGCCGTGCACCCTGCCGACCAGCGGTCAGGCGCAGGCTCAGCCGCCCTGGTTCTTCTGAAGATCCCAGTAGCGTTGGACGTTGCCCCGGGGCTTGCCGGTGGCGTGGTCGGTCTCCACGTAGGTCCAGTCGATCCGGCCGTAGGCGAAGGAAACCTCCTCCTTGGGCACCGCGCCATCGCCATTGGAGTTTCCGGCGGGCCGGACGCTGGCGATCGTGACGTCTTGGAGCTTGTACTCCATGTACTTCTCCTTGTCGCCGCTGGCGCGACAAAGCTCGACGACCACCTCGGGGATGTGCTTGCCATTGCAGCAGTGCAGCGCGATGTTGGGCGAAGCCTTGTCCAAGCCCTTGACGATCGTGAACTGGCTGTGGTCCACGCGCCCGCTCGTGCGTCCGCCACGATCCGACGGCGCCCCGGCCGCAGGCTGGCTCAGCCCGTGACTGAACGCGTCGATTTCGATCCAGTCCGCGTGGGTGTCGTCCGTGGACTCGCCATCGATGCCGTCGATCTTCAGGAATGCGTCGAACATGGAGCGTCCCCCTTTCATTTGGGAGGTTCTGTGCCCGCGTGATCAAGGTTCACCTGCCGGGCGGAGGCCACCGGGGGCACGATGCGGTGGCCGGGCCCGTTCATGGGGCGGGTTGCGGTGCGGTCAACTCGGCACGCGGCCGACCAGGCGCAGGCTGGTGGTCAGGCCCTCGAGCTGGAAATGGGGCCGGAGATACGCGACAGCCTCGTAATACCCCGGCACCCCCTCGACGCTCTTGACCTCAATCCGAGCCTCGGCCAGCGGATACTGCGCCTTGACCTCCTCGCTGGCGTCGGAGTCGACGACGTACTGGGTGATCCAGTTGTTGAGCCACTCCTCCATATCCTGCCGCTCCTTGAATGTGCCCACCTTGTCGTGGGCCATCTTCTTCAGATAGTGGGCGAAGCGGCAGGTGGCGAAAACGTAAGGCAGGTTGGCGCTGAGCCTGGCGTTTTCCGTCGCCTCGGCGCTGTCATACTCGGCGGGCTGCTGAAGCGAGTTCGCGCCGAAGAACACCGCGTAATCGGTGTTCTTGTGATGGCATAGCGGAATCAGGCCGTTGGCCGCCAGCTCGTTCTCCCGCCGGTACGTAATCGCCACCTCGGTCGGACACTTCGTGTCCACCCCCCCGTCGTCCGTGGGGAACGTGTGCAGGGGCAGCCCCTCGACCGTGCCGCCGGCCTCCACGCCCCGAATGCGCGCACACCAGCCATGGCGCTTGAACGAGCGATTGATGTTCACGCCCATGGCGTACGCAGCGTTCATCCAGGTGTACTTGCCGTGGTCGGCGCCTTCCGTCTCCTCCTCCAGGTCAAACGCCTCGACCGGGTTGGCGTTGGCCCCGTAAGGCAGGCGCGCCAGAACG
>SLDI01000208.1:0-19066 GCA_007125385.1 Phycisphaeraceae bacterium
CGCATCTGACGCTGGGGCGCCTGAGGCCGCGGCGCGGGCGCCGCCGCGGCGGGGGCGGGGGTGAAGCGGCGGCCGTGGACGAGCTGCTGGCCCGCTACGCCGACAAGCCGCTGGGCGTCAGCGCGGTGCGTGGCGTGTCGCTGATGGCCAGCCAACTCACGCCGACCGGGCCGGTGTATGAGGTGGTACACGATGCGCGGTGAGGGCCGCGGCCGGGTAATCGTCGCGGCGCAGGCACACAGCCCCCTGTCGGGATGCGGCCTGGCCCGGTTCTCGCGCGCGTTGTCAGGCGTAGTCGGGCGCCTGGCCCGGCTTCCACTTGATGTTGCACCCGGCCGAGGGGCGCTGCGGCTCGGGCACGGGCTGGTCGTTGAGCACGGCATCCAGGGCGGCGCGCAGGTCCTGGCCGGTGACCGGCTGGCCGGAGTTCGGCCGCGAGTCGTCGAGCTGGCCGCGGTAGACGAGCTTGCGCTGCTTGTTGAACACGAAAAAGTCGGGCGTGCACGCGGCGCGGTAGGCCTTGGCGACCTCCTGGCTCTCGTCAAAGAGGTAGGGGAACGTCAAGCCCCACTGCTGCCGGGCCTGGCGCATCTTGTCGGGGCTGTCGTCGGGGTAGTTGTCCACGTCGTTGCTGTTGATGGCCACGATGCCCACGTCGCGCGCCTGGTACTCCTGCCCGAGCTGGGCGAGGTGCTCGGCGACGTGCTTGACGAACGGGCAATGGTTGCAGATAAACATCACCAGCAGCGCCTTCTTGCCCGCGAAATCCTTGAGCTTGACCGTGTTGCCCTCGGTGTCGGGCAGCGAGAAGTCCGGGGCCTCGGTGCCGAGCTCGAGCATGGTGGATGGGGTGACGGCCATGGCATTCTCCTTCCCTTGAGGGTTGTCGCGATGATACGCGCCGCGGAAGGGGCGGGCAACGAGGGATCCGGTCGCGGCGACGAGACGCCGCACACGCACCGCCGTGAACGCTGGCGGCCGCGTGGGCAGAGCGAAGCGGCAAGCCGTGCGCGGCGTGACGGAGGCACGGCTTGCCCTGCGGCTCAAGCCGTGGCACCCAACGCCCTGGCCTTTGACGCTTCTGAAAAACCCCATACCCCGCTGAATCCCGCGACAAACCGCGAAGGCGCGAAGCAGCGAAGGTACAGGGGATGAAACCAGATGAATCTTTCTCGCGTCCTTCGCCTGCTTCGCTTCTTCGCGGTTTTTCAGAGGCCCCCTTTATCTGAATCCGTGTTCATCCGTGGCGTACCGGCAGCCGCGAGCAGGCCGGCCAGCCAGTCCATGTAGCGGTACGGCAGGCCGTGCTCGTCATGGAGGCGGCGCAAGCGGGCGAGGTAGGTCTCGTAAAGCTCCTGCTGCCACTGCTCGGTGCCCTGCTGGCAGAAGAAGATGCGGCAGCCCAGGGGGCGGATGGCGTGCGTGGTGCACAGGTTGTTGCGCTGGTAGGGGCAGGCCTCGACGCCATCGTGGAGGATGGGCAGGCGGTGGATTTCGGATTGCGAATTTCGAATTTCGGATTTGGGGTCGAGCGCCGCATTCTGTTGCAGAAACCACGCGATCTCCAGGCCGGTGACGTAGAGGCGGTGATCGAAGCTGGCAAAGCGGCAGCAGCGGCCGGATTGCCAGCAGGTGGGCCCGCGCGCGGCGATGTCGGCGTCGAGCTCGGCGTAGAGCGCCCGCAGGGCGGCGTCGATGCCCGGGTCGCGGGCGGCGCGATGCCAGTGTGGCCAGAGGGTCGCGTCGGTCATGGGCGATCGCCAGGGGATGAACACAGTTGATGAAGGGAGGGACCACGATGCGTTGCGAGGCGGTCGGTGGGCGGCGGTCGTTCATCTTCGCGAAGCCGCAAGCGGCTGGCCACTGCCTTGCCTTACTGCCCTTGTTCGTGTTCATTCGTGTTCATTCGTGGCTCATGTGTCTACAGCTCATCGGGGTTGGACTCGAGGATGATGCGGATCTTCTCGACGGGGTAGAAGTTGCCGCCCTGCTGCATGCCCGGGCAGGTGCGGGCGGCCTCGCGCCAGGCGTCGGGCGAGGCGAGGTTGCTCCGCCAGAAGGGCCAGGTGCGGCATTGCGTGGGCCGGACGGGGTAGATCGAGCACAGGGCCTTGCCGGCCTCGTCGCGCTGGAGGAAGACACAGTCGTACTGCTCGCGCTTGACCTTGACCTCGTCGAGCGACCATCGGCCGAACTTGCGGTGGGCGTAGCGCTGGCGGAATTGGGCCTCGGTGATGCCCAGGTACTCGGCGATGGCGCGGGCCTCGTCGTCGTTGAACCAGACGAAGCCGGTGGGCCCGGTGCAGCAGTTGCCGCACTGCGTGCACTTGAAGCTCAGGCCGGGGGCGTACCAGGGGTCGTCGGGGCTGGGAGGCATGAGGCGGGATTGTAGGTGCTGGCGGGGAGAAATGCAGAATTCAGAATGCAGAATGCAGAATGAAGAATTCACTTTGCAGGGTCAACCTCCGGTCGCGAAGGGGGTGCCACTGACGCACCCCCGGGCCCGTTCTGCATTCTGCATTCCGCATTCTGCATTCTGCATTTTGAATTCTGAATTCCGCCTTGCCTCCCCGCCAGGGCGCTGCGCTAGAATCGCGCGACGAGGTTGATGGAGGCGACGCGATGCCTGATACCCCGACGACGCAGGCGCCGGCTTCGACGAACGTCGAGGCCTACCGCGCGGTCCGCGCGACGACCGAAGCCCTGTGCCGGGATCTGTCGCCCGAGGACTGCGTGGTGCAGACGGCCGAGCAGGTCAGCCCCGCCAAGTGGCACCTGGCGCACACGAGCTGGTTCTTCGAGCGCTTCCTCCTCGCCGAGCTCGTGCCCGGCTACGAGCCGGTGTGCGCGATGTACGACTACCTGTTCAACTCCTACTACAACGGCGCCGGGCCGCAGCACTGTCGGCCGCGGCGGGGGCTGATCTCGCGCCCCACGCTCGACGAGGTCCACACCTACCGCCGGATCATCGACGAGCGCATGGCCCAGCTCATCGACGACTGCCCGGGCGAGCATCGGGCCACGCTCGACGAGCGGCTGGTGCTGGGCCTGAACCACGAGCAGCAGCACCAGGAGCTGATCGTCACGGACATCAAGCACGTCTTTTCCTCCAACCCGCTGCTGCCCGCCTACTGCGCCGCGCCACCGGTGACGCCGGGGCGGACGCCAACGCAGGGCTGGGTGGAGCTGGCGGGTGGTGTGCATGAGATCGGCCATGCCGGGGCGGGCTTCGCGTACGACAACGAGTCGCCGCGGCATCGCGTCTACCTCGAGCCCTTTGCGCTGGCGACCCGGCCGGTGACCAATGGCGAGTACCTGGCGTTCATTGACGATGGCGGCTACGAGCGTCACGAGCTGTGGCTGAGCCTGGGCTGGGCGACGGTCCAGGGGCAGGCGTGGCGGATGCCCATCTACTGGTATCGCGACGGCCGGCGGTGGATGCACTACACGCTGGCCGGGCCTTGCCAGATCGACGAGGCCGAACCCGTGGCGCACCTGAGCCACTTCGAGGCCGACGCCTACGCCCGCTGGGCCGGGGCGCGCCTGCCGAGCGAGGCCGAGTGGGAGGTGGCGTGTCGCGCGCAGCCGGTGCAAGGCAACCTGCTCGCTGCCGGGCGGTTTCACCCGGCGCCGCTGCGCGCCGATGAGGGTGGCGCAGCGCTGCATCGCTGCTTCGGCGACGTGTGGGAGTGGACGCGGTCGAGCTACGGGGCGTACCCCGGCTACCGCGCGGCGGCCGGGACGCTGGGCGAGTACAACGGCAAGTTCATGTGCAACCAGTACGTGCTCCGCGGCGGCTCGTGCGCCACACCCGCCGGGCACGTGCGCTCGACGTACCGCAACTTCTTCGAGCCCGAGGCGCGCTGGCAGTTCGCGGGCCTGCGCCTGGCGCGCGATGCGCAGGGCCGGGCATGACGCAACCCATGCGGATCGCCACTGCTTCACCCATCGTGGCCGATTGTCTGGCGTCGCTTTCGCGCCAGCCGCCGGAGCTGCCGTGCAAGTACCTCTACGACGAGCGGGGCTCGCGGCTGTTCGAGCGGATCTGCGACCTGCCCGAGTACTACCTGACGCGCACGGAGCTGGCGATCCTGCGCGACCACGCGCGGGAGATGGCGGCCTGGCTGGGCGAACGGGCGGCCGTGATCGAGCTGGGCGCGGGCTTCGGCCGCAAGACCCCGCTGCTGCTGGCGGCGCTGCGTCGGCCGGCGTGCTACGTGCCCATCGACATCGCCCCGGCGGCGCTGGCGGCGTCGACGCGCCGGCTGGCGGATCGCTTTCGGCATCTGCATATCGCACCGCTGTGCGCCGACTACACCGCCGACGCGCTGACGCTGCCCGAGCCGGCACGCAACACGGCGCGGCGGGTGATCTGGTTCCCCGGCTCGACGATCGGCAACTTTCACCCGGCGGACGCGGCCGCGTTCATGCAGCGCCTGGCGAAGCTCGCCGGCCCCGGCGGGCGCTTGCTCGTCGGCGTGGATCAGCGCAAGGCCCCGGCCATCCTCGAGCGCGCCTACAACGACGCCGCGGGCGTCACCGCCGCGTTCAACCTCAACCTGCTGCATCGGCTGAACCGCGACGCGCACGCGCGCTTCGACGTTGCGTCCTTCGCCCACCGCGCCGTGTTCAACGACGAGGCCTCCCGCGTGGAGATGCATCTCGTGGCGACGCGGCCGAGCACCGTCGAGCTGGCCGGGCAACGCTTCGACTTCGCCCCCGGCCGGCACATCCTGACCGAGTGCTCCTACAAGCACACCGACGATTCATTCGCCGCGCTGGCCCGCGGCTGGACGATCCAGCGCCGCTGGGCCGACGCCCGCGGCTGGTTCGCGGTGTACGGATTGATGGCGGCCGACACGTTGATGCAGGGTGGGTAGAGCGAAGCGAAATCCACGGCGAAGGTCGTGGATCCGCAGCCAGGTCGGTGGGTTTACCGGCGTTCGCCGGTGCCGCGGCCATCGCTTCGCTCCACCCACCCTGCAACCCGCGCCCGCGGCGAAAAACAGATGCGTATGACAGGCTCCGCGTGCTCCGATTTTCAGTGGCACCACGTCCGCGACTACGGTTGCAGCACGAAGCGCATCGTCGGCAGCTCCTTGTCCAGCAGGTAGCGCACGTAGGCGCACAGCAGCCGATTCGCCCGCATCAGGTCCGCCTCGGGCAGATCAGTCGGCGGGTCGCCGGCCGCGACGCGGCGCAGCAGCTCGAGCGTGGCGACGCGCACGCGCCACTGCGCCGGTCCGGGCCCGGCCGTAAACCCGCCCGCCTCGGGCACGAAGCTGTACGTGCCCTGTGCCGCCAGCGCCTCGCCCTCGACGACGTCGCGCTCAAGCTCCGGGCGATACCCCGCATCGTCAAGCAGCTCCCACTGAAACCGCAGCAGTTGCCCGGCCCGCTTCACGCCCATGGCACCCGGGGGCAAGGCGGGGGGTTCGCCCAGCGCGGCGAGAAACGTCGCCAGCGCCTCGAATGTCCGCGGATGTGGATCCTCGTCGATCATCAGCGCGTTGACCACGTCGGCGGCGTACAGGGCCAGGCGTTGGGCGTGCAGGTCGCGGCGCAGGTGGTAGTAGTGGTCCTGGAGGTCCCACTCGGTGAGCTGCGCGAGCTCGGTGGTGGCCTTGGTGCGGGCGACGATCTCGCCGCACGTCAGCAGTTCGATCCCGCCGCTGAATCGCTGCACGCTCGACGGGCTCTGGCGTTTGGAGCCCTTGGCCAGGCCGCGGACTTTGCCGTGCTCGCGCGTCATGAGCACGACGATCTGGCTGGTCTCGGACCAGTCGAGGTGTCGGATGCAGATGGCCTGGTCTTTGAAGCGTGGCACGGTGGGTAGATGGTAGCCACGACGCCGCGAAGGGCACGAAGGAGCAGAAGCAGATAAGGAAGCCAGGAAGGCAGGAAGGGGAGGCGGGGGAAGAAAGATACGGCCCCCCGCGCATCGCACGGCTTGCGCCTTTGCGGACAAACCGGGGGGGACCCGGCCCAGGCATGAGCTCGGTGCGCCGGAGCTCGTTCGTGACATCCAGGCACTGGCGGACAAGCCGCCAGTGGCACCTCCTGGTTCGTCTCTCTTGTTCCTGCCTTCCTGCCCTTCCTGCCTTCCTTATTCGCCTCTTCCCCTTCGTGCCCTTCGCGTCTTCGTGGCTACGCCAGCGCCTCGAGCTGCTCCTGCACGGCTTCGAGCTCGCGCTGGGCGGCGGCGAGCTGGTTGCGTGTCTGCTCCACGAGATGGGCCGGGGCCTTGCTCACGTAGTTCTCGTTGCTCAGCCGACCCTGGAGGCGGTCGACCTGGCTGGTCAGCTCCTCGACCCGCTTGGCGAGGCGGCCGCGTTCGAGCTCGGGGTCGATCAGGCCGTGCAGGTAGAGCTCGATGTCGCCGGTCACGGCCGCGGCCGCGTCGCTGGGTCGGTCGACGCGCGGGCCGACCTCGCGCGGCGTCACGTTCGCCAGCACGCCCACCAGCTCCGTGTGTTCGAGCAGTTGCTGGGCGATCGCCGGCGGGGCCTTGGCGCTGACATCGACGACCTGCCGCGGCGGCACGGTGTGCTCGGTGCGCACCTGGCGTGCGGCCGCGACGATCTGCTGAATCAGCTCGAAGGACCGCTCGCTCGCCTCGTCGATCCACTCGCGGCCGACGTGGGGCCAACGCGCCCGCACCAGGACCTCGCTTCCGGGCAGCTCAAGCTGGTCCAGCCCGCGCTCGGGCACGATGGCGTTGAGGTGCTCCCAGAGCTTCTCGGTGATGAACGGCATGGCCGGGTGCAGCAGGCGCAGCGACGCGTCGACGCACGTCGCCAGCACCGCCCGCGCCGCCGGCCTGTCGTTCAGATCGGCCTTGACCGCCTCGATGTACCAGTCGCAAAGGTCGCGCCAGACGAAGTCGTACATCGCCTGGGCATATCGGCTGAACTCGTACTCGCTCAGGGACTCGTTCGCCAGGCGCACCGTGCGGGCCAGGCGCGAGAGGATCCACCGGTCCGCCAGGGCATAATCGACGTCCGCGCCGCCCGGTGGCGGCGCCTCGCCCAGGCGCGTCAGGGCGAAGCGCACGGCGTTCCACAGCTTGTTGGCGAAGTTGCGGCCGATGTCGAACTTGCTCGACGTGTTGCGCGCCAGCGGCATCGCGTCGCTGGCCTGCACCTGCCCGGAGCTGACACCGTAGCTCGTGACCATCCTGCTGCCGGGGGCGTGCGGCGACTCCTGCGTGGGCGCCATTACCTTGTAGCCATTGGTCGTGATGTATTTGGGCTCGAAGATCTCACCCGTGTGCGGGCAGACGAGGTCCACGGGCAGGCGCACGTCCTGGGTGTGGGTGGTCATGTGGGCGAGGGTGAATCGCATGGCGTCGGCGCCGTGGCTGTGGATGATGTCCACGGGGTCGACGCCGTTGCCCAGCGATTTGCTCATCTTCTGCCCGTGGCCGTCCTGGATCATGGCGTGGACGAACACGTCGTAGAAGGGCAGGCGCTGCTTGGTGCTGCGCGGGTCGAGATCGGGGTCGGAGAAGTAGAGGTTGAACATGACCATGCGCGAGACCCAGAGCGTGATGATCTCGCGCGCGGTGCACAGGACGTTGGTCGGGTTCCAGGTTTCGAGCAGCTTGTCGGCCTCGGGGATGGCGTCGGGGAAGTCCTCGGGGCGAGGCCAGCCCATCGTGGACAGCGGCCAGAGCGCGGAGGAGAACCAGGTGTCGAGGACGTCAAGGTCTTGCTCTAGGTAGAAAATCGGCTGCGCAACCTCCTTGGCGAGGCCTTCGAGGTGTGAGAAGTCATGCCCTCTCGCCTCAACGAGCGAACGAGAATGCGCCATTGGTGTATCGACCAAGGGCTTTCCGGCAAACCGAGCCAAATATTCGAGCGCAGCATCGGATTCCGCGTCCAAAGATGCGACATAATACGGCTCAGCCGTCGTGTCCGGGGCCCGGATCTCGACTCGGTCGGTTACACCTGCGGCGTCCAGGTACTTCGGAAACCTCTCCAAAAAGTCCGAATCTTCGCTGAACGCCAGCAGGTAGACTGGTATCCGATGCCCCCACCACAACTGCCTGCTGATGCACCAGTCGCGGATCCCCTCGTGCCAGTGCTGGAACGTGCGGGCGTAGCGTGAGGGGTAGAAGCGCAGATGCCCTTCCCACACCTTCTCGCCCACGCCAAGGGGCTTGAGCGGCTTGTCGGGGTCTTCCGCCACGGCCGCGCGGTCGCGGCCGGGGATCGTCACGCCATCGCCCACGTCCGCGCCGGCCTTCTGGTCCGGCGCCATCGCCCGCAGCGCCAGGCCGGCGAGCGAATTGGCGGGCACCTTCGTGCGTTCGAGCGTGCCCTGGTCGGGCAGCCGGTTGATCGGGGCGGTCACCGCGACGTACCACTGATCGCTCAGGTAAGGCTCCACCGGCACGTGCGAGCGATAGCTGTGCCCGACACTGTGGCGGTACGGCCGGGTGTCCTCAAGCAGGTCGTGACGCTTGAACCAGTCAACCACGAGCTTGCGCGCCGCCTCGCGCGACTTGCCCACCAGCTCGTCGCGCAGAAAGTCATCCGCTTGCGCGTGGTCGTCCTCCGGCCAGCCGTGCCGCGTGCTGATCGACGCGTCGGGCGCCATGACGTTGATGAGCACGTGCCGGGCCGTCTCGCTGATCGTCCGCTCGTGGCGGAAGCCGATCTCGTAGTCGTTGGGGTCGTGCGCGGGCGTGACCTTGAGGAAGCCCGAGGCATACTTTGCCTTGACGTCGCTGGACTCCGCGTCCGGCATGGTCACGTAATCATCGCCGACGATCGGCAAGACGCGGTTGACGATCGGCAGGCGCACGAGCTTGCCGATGAGCCCCTTGCGCTCGGGGTCGCCCGGGTTCACCGCCACGGCCGTATCACCCAGCATCGTCTCGGGGCGCGTGGTGGCCACGGTGACGTGCTCGCCGGTCTCGGTACCGTCGCGCTCGACGATCGGATACTTCATGTACCAGAACGCCCCATCCACCTCGCGCATCTCCACTTCGTCGTCCGCCAGGGCGGTCTGCGTGACCGGGTCCCAGTTGACCAGGCGCTTGCCGCGGTAGATGAGGCCATCCTTGAAGAGCTGGAAGAACGCTTCGCGCACGGCCGCGGCGCAGACGGGGTCCATGGTGAAGCGCTGGCGCTCGTAATCGCACGAGCAGCCCATGCGCTTGAGCTGGTCGGTGATCGCGGCCTCGTACTCGTCCTTCCAGGCCTGGACCTTGGCGACGAACTGCTCGCGGCCGCCCTGGCCCTGCTCCTCGAGCTGCTTGTAGTCCGTGAGGCTGGGCTCGGCTTCCTGCTGGAGTCGGCGGTCGACGACGGTCTGGGTGGCGATGCCGGCGTGGTCGGTGCCGGGCATCCACAGGGCGTTGCGGCCGAGCATGCGGTGATGGCGCACCAGCACGTCCTGGAGCGTGTTGTTCAGCGCGTGCCCGAGGTGCAGCGCGGCCGTGACGTTGGGCGGGGGGATGAGGATGGCGTAGGACTCGCCGTCGGCGTCGGGCACGGCGTGAAAGGCCCGGCTGTCAAGCCAGCGCTCGAGCACCGCGGGCTCGACGTCGGCGGGACGGTAGGTCGTGGGAAGCTCGCTCATGTCGCGTCCAGTTTAGGCGATCGAGAAAGTCGAAGAACCGCGAAGGGGCGAAGGCGGCGAAGCGGATGAAGACTCCGAGCCCCCTCCCCCCGGGAGGGGCAGGGGGAGGGCGTCACCGGCCGGCTTGTGTCGGCGTCACGTGAGCACGCCCACTGCAACGACGCACGCCGTGTTGGGGCACGCAGGGTGTTCGGACGCACCCTCCCCCAGCCCCTCCCGGAGGGAGGGGGGTCGGAAGCGGCCTGGCCCACCTCCTGCCGACTTCGCGCCCTTCGCCGCCTTCGCCCCTTCGCTGTTACTGCCCGTTGTCAATCGACGCCCGCCGACTGCGCGGCGCCCATCCGCTCCAGATCGCGATCCCGCACGCCCAGCATGTACAGGATGCCGTCGAGGCCCAGCGTCGAGATCTGATGCTCGGCCGCGTCGCGCACCACCGGCTTGGCGTGAAACGCGATGCCCAGGCCCGCCTGGTTGAGCATCGGCAGGTCGTTGGCCCCGTCGCCCACGGCGATGACCTGCTCCAGGCTGATGCCCTCGCGATCGGCAATGTCGCGCACGAGCCTGGCCTTGCGCTCGCCATCGACGATGGGCGGAATGACCCGCCCGGTCAGTCGGCCATCCGCGATCTCCAGCTCGTTGGCGCAGACGTAGTCGATGCCCAGCCGACGCTTCAAATGCTCGCCGAAGTAGGTGAACCCGCCGGAGATGATCGCCGTCTTGTACCCCAGCCGGCGAAGCTGGGCGATCAGGTGCTCGGCCCCTTCGGTCAGCTCCAGGCGCGACGCCACGCGCTGAAGCGCCGCTTCGTCCAGCCCCGCGAGCAGCGCGACGCGCTTCTCCAGCGACTGGGCGAAGTCCAGCTCGCCGGCCATCGCCTGCTCGGTGACGGCCGCGACCTCGTCGCCCACGCCCGCCTCGCGCGCCAGCTCGTCGATCACCTCCGCCTGGATCAGCGTCGAGTCCATGTCGAAGGCGACGAGGCGGCGGATGCGGCGGTAGGCGTCGTCCTGCTGCCAGGCGACGTCGCAGTCCAGCTCGCGGCTGATCCGCATCAGCCGGGCGTGGAAGGCCTCGGCGTCGCGCGGCGTGCCGCGGACGGACAGCTCCACGCACGCCCGCGTCGGCCCGGGCTCCGGCGACAGCGGCGGGCGACCCGTCAGCCGGGTGATCACGTCGATGTTCATCCCCTGCTCGGCGATGGCGGCGGACACGGCCGCCAGCCGCGTGCCCGTCATCGCCCGCGCCAGCAGCGTCAGGATGTGCCGGGCCTTGCCCTGGCGGGCGACCCAGGCCTCGTACTCGCCGACGCTGATGATGCGGCTGGTCATGCCCAGCTCCTGCTCCGAGGCCACGAGCTGAAGCTGGCCGAGCACGTGGGCGGGGTCGCCCGCCTCGGACACGCGGATGAGCATGCCCAGCAGCAGTTGGCGATGGATCACCGCCTGGTTGACGTCCACGACGTCCACGCCGTGCTGGGCGAGCACGTCGGTCAGGGCGGCGGTCAGGCCCGGGCGGTCCTCGCCGGTGACGCGGATGAGCAGGAACGGGTGGTGTGGCATTGTGGGCGGGCTCGCAGCGCCGAGCCGGGCATTGTAGCAGGCGGGGCGCGGGGTTCGGGCTCTGTCCGAAAACGGCCCAGATCGGGTGCCACTCAACGCCGTGAACTCTGGTTGTAGGGTGGGTAGAGCGAAGCGAAACCCACCAGTCTTGCCGTGGATCTACGAGCATCGCGGTGGGTTTCGCTTCGCTCTACCCACCCTACATTAGCGCCGCCGCCGAATAGTTCACGGCGTTGGGTGCCACGGCTTGTCCCGAAGGGCAAGCCGTGTCTCCGTCGGCCGTCACACGGCTTGCCGCTTCGCGGTCAAGCCGTGGCACCCACTTTTCGGACGGAGCAAATGAATCCTCTTCGCGTCCTTCGCCCGCTTCGCTTCTTCGCGGTTTCTCAAGCTCACCACACGATCAGCACCAGCAGGAGCGCGATCAAGCCGTTATGGACGAAATGGGCCGTGACCGCACCGAGGATGCTGCCGCGCCATTCGCGGATCAGCGCGAGCACCAGGGCGATGCTCATGAGCACGGGCACGCCGGCGGCGCCCTGAGGGTGGATGACGGCGAAGAAGAAGCCGACGACCAGGGCCGAGACGAGCACGCCCGCGGCGCGGCGCATGTGGTGGTAGAAAGCGCCGCGGAAGACCAGCTCCTCGACGATCGGGGCCCAGACGAGCGCCAGCAGGAGCATGCCGATGGCCATGAGGGGCTCGGGGTCGGCCAGCTCGCGCTGGACGGGGTGCTCCGGCGCCAGGCCGGTGTAGTGGATCAGCAGCAGGGTCAGGACAAAGCCGACGGCGAGGATCGGCAGCCCGGCGACGTAGCCGACGATGCCCGCGCCCATCTCGCGGAGGATGCCCCGGCCGCGGCTGAGCCCCATGCCGCGGGCGAACGCCGCCCAGCCCACGCCGCGGGCCAGCGGCCAGAAGAGCGTCAGCACCAGCAGCAGTGGCACGGCCGGGCTCAGCCGCACGCCCAGCCGGGCCTCGATGACCGCGGACAGGACCGTCAGCCCGATCCAGGCGACGAGGAAGACCGCCACGGTCTCCAGGAACACGCCCGTGGGCGTGCGGCGGGAGGGGCGGTAGGCCCGGCGGATCTTGCCGACGGCGAGGGCGACGATGGCCACGACCAGGAGGGCCAGGCCGGCGAGCAGACCCAGGCCCACCCCGGCGAGCACGGCCGTCATCCCCGCCAACGTCCGCGAGGCCTGGGCGAGGACCGCCTGCCGCTGCGGGTCGTCCGCGTCCAGGCCGTGGGTCAGCGCCAGGCGGCCGAACCAGGTCCGCCGCTGGAGCAGGGCGTCGCGCTGGGCGTCCGTGATCGCTTCTGGTCCCTGGCGATACAGTGTCTCGAGGGCGTCCAGGTCCGCCAGCAGGTCACCGCCCGCCCCCCGGCGCAGGTTGTCGATGCGGGCCAGGGCCGCGTCGCGGCCGGCCGACTCGGCTTCGAGGACGACCAGGGCCACGGCCTCATGGTCGGCGACCGGCGGCCGGGCCAGGCTCCGCAGCACGTCCGCCGACACGGGGTTGGGCGCATCCGGGCGCGTCGGCAGCATCCGCTCCAGCGCCACCGTCACCCGGCCCACGGCCACGAGCTCCGGGTTCGGCGGCGCGTCGGGGTCCACCGGCGCCGGCTCCGCCTGGGCCTGGAGCCAGACGAGCAGCGCCACCGCCAGCACAATCGCCACCCATGCCATGCGCGGTCGGCCGCGGACAGCGGCACGGCGGGGCGGGGGTTGATCGGGCATTTGCGTCATGGGCACGGGCCTCGGCCGGGCATGGTACGCGGTCTCGCAACGGCGGTGCTTGTCTGGCCGTGTCCTGGCGTCACGTCTTCACACTGGCGGAGCAGCCGTCAATCGGCCCCGCCACGGCCGGGACCACCGCTCCGGCTTCATAAGGGCCCACCGGCTATGATGCCTGATCCGATGACCCCAAGCGTGCTCATCCTGCGAACGGCCGGGACCAACTGCGACCGCGAGCTGGCCCACGCCTTTGCCATCGCCGGCGGCCGGCCGACGACGCTGCACCTGCACCGCCTGATCGAGCAGCCGGATCGCGTCGGCGGCTTCGACATCATCGCCATCCCCGGCGGGTTCAGCTACGGCGACGACATCGCGGCCGGGCGCATCTTCGCCCACCGGCTGCGGCGTCGGCTGCTCGATCCCCTGCGCGACGCGGTCGCCCGCGGCGTGCCGGTGATCGGGATCTGCAACGGCTTCCAGGTGCTGGTCAAGCTCGGGCTGCTGCCCGACCCGGCGGCGGCGAGGCAGCGGCTGACGCTGGCGGACAACGTCAGCGGCCGGTTCGTGGATCGCTGGGTCAGGCTCGACGCTGCGGCGGATTCGCCATGCATCTGGACGCGCGGGCTGGGGCGTTTCGAGCTGCCGGTGGCCCACGCCGAGGGCCGGCTGGCCGGCGAGCCGGGCGTGATCGACGAGCTGGCCGGGCGCGGGCAGTTGCCGCTGCGCTACACGGCCGAGGACGACCCCAACGGCTCGACGGGCCACGTCGCGGGGGTGTGCGACCCCAGCGGCGTGGTGCTCGGCCTGATGCCGCACCCGGAGCGCTACGTTGAGCCGACGCAGCACCCGGCCTGGACGCGCCGGGCCGCGGATGAGGTGGCGCCGGGCCTGCGCTTCTTCGAGAACGCCATCGCCCACGTGCGCGAGCGGGCGGGCAGTGCCGCGCGGGCGTGAGGCAGGCAGCTCACGCGGCTTCGTGCTCGCCCGGCTGGGTCCGAAAGCTCCGCGTCACCGCCGCCGCCGTCACGCCATGGACCACGACCGACCCGACCACGAGCAGGCACGCCACGGGCCAGAGCACCTCGGCCGCGAGCTCGCCCAGGTGCGCCTCGACGTGCAGCGCGTAGAACAGCGCCGCCACGCCCATGGGCCCGAACCAGCCCAGCACGAGCGCCTCGCGCCGGCCATGCACCAGCCGAATCCGCCGGCGCATCAGCCACATCGCCGGGAGTCGGCGCAGCGCGAGCACCAGGGCCGTGAGCACGAGCACGGCCGGGCCCAGCTCGCGCCACGCCTGCCAGGGCAGGACCAGCCCGAGGAACACGAAGATTGGCAGCAGGAAGAAGCGGTTGACGGTCTCCTGCACGCGCTCCTCCTCGTGCCGCTCGTGAACCGTGACCACCGCCACGAACGCCCGGCCGGCGACGAACACCGCGAGGATCCCGTTGCTCGCCACGAGGTCGGCCAGGCCCAGCGCCACCAGCGACAGCGCCAGCGAGTAGGCCAGCAGGGACGTCTGCTCGATGGTGTGACGGCGTTCGGCCCATTCCAGCAGCCGCCCGGCGGCGTGGCCCAGCAGCGCCCCGATGACGATGGCGCCGAGCACCTGCCAGACGATGACGTGGAGGCTCCACCACCCCAGCGCCGCCGGGGCGCTGTGGGTCAGCAGCAGCACGGGCAGCATGACCAGGGCGATCGCCAGCCCGTCGTTGGCGCCCGACTCGGCGGTGATCGTCTGGCGCAGGTGGGCCGGCAGGTAGCGCTGGGCGAAGCGCCCGACGACGATCGAGTTGGCCAGCACCGGGTCGGTCGGGGCGGCGATGGCGCCGATGAGCAGGGCGGTGAGCCAGCTCACGCCGAGCACCGCCCACGCCAGCGCGCCGCCGACCAGCCCCATCGCCAGCATCACCGGGCCCAGCAGCATGGCCATGGGGACGAGGTGTCGGCGGAAGAAGCCGCGCGGCAGGCGCATGGCCGCGCCCATGAGCCCGATGGCGATCGTCAGCCGCGCCACCACCTCCATCATCTGCCGCTCGTCGCCCCAGGCTTGCGGGGTGAGCCAGCCCAGGGCGGCCGGGCCCAGCAGCACTCCGGCCGCCAGGGCGAGCATGTGCTCGGAGACGGGCGACTGTCGCAGTCGGCCGGAGAAAAGCCCGATCATCAGCACGATGCTGCCGATGACGGTGATGGCCAGGTCAAAGCTCATGCCCGAGGGTAGCGCGCTGCTGGGGGAGCGGGGTTCCGGGATCGGGATCCGCAGAGGCGTCGGCCTGACACCACTCCGGGCGTTGAGACACTGTGCGGCCCCCGGTCCCCGACCCGACGCCAACTCACCGCGGCGGGCCGAGGATTGCCCGCAGCCGACCGTCCGCCGCCTCCAGCCGCCGCTGCGCTTCGGCCGCGTCCACGTCGAGGCGCGCCATGACCAGCGCCAGCTTGACCCGTCCGCCGGCGCGATCGAGGCAATCTCGGGCCTGGTCCGGCGGCAGGTCCGTCTGGCTGGTGAGGATGCGCAGCGCGCGGTCGCGCAGCTTGGCGTTGCTGGCCCGCAGGTCGATCATCAGGTTGCCCCACGTCTTGCCCAGGGCGACGAAGGCGGTGGTGGTGATCATGTTCAGCGCCAGCTTCGTGGCCGTGCCCGCCTTCAGCCGCGTCGAGCCGGTGATGACCTCCGGGCCCACGGGCAGCTCGATGAGGTGATCGGGCGCGGGCGTCGGGCGGTCGCGCAGGCGCGCGATCCGGGCCAGGGGCACGCAGGTGAGCATTCCCGTCGTCGCCCCGCGGTGCGCCGCTTCGGCCAGCGCGCCCCAGACGTAAGGGGTCGTGCCCCCGGCGGCGATGCCCAGCACCACGTCGCAGCGTGACACGTCCAGGGCGGTGATCGCCGCCGCGCCGGCCGGTTCGTCGTCTTCGGCCGCCTCGCCGGCGCGGCGCAGGGCCGCGTCGCCGCCGGCGATGACGCCCACGACCTGCTCCGGGTCGCTGTGGAAGGTCGGCGGACATTCCGAGGCGTCGAGCACGCCCAGGCGTCCGGACGTGCCCGCGCCGAGGTAGATCAGCCGCCCGCCGTCGCGCAGGGCGGCCGCCACGGCGTCGACGAGTTGGGCGAGCGGGGGGATTGCCTGCCGCACGACGCCGGCGATGGTCGCGTCCTGGTCGTTGATGACGCGCAGCACGTCGGCCGTCGCCAGCGTGTCCAGCGCTGCCGAGGCGGCGAGGCGCTGCTCGGTCGCCAGCTCGCCGCGCGTCGGCGGTGGTGTCGCGGGTGGATCAGGCGCGGCGTCGTGGCACATGGTGTGGCGTAGCGTACCGCGTCGGGTGGCCGGGGCGACGCGGGCGTGCCAGGGCCCGCGACCCCTTCGGGATGTTGGTGGCACCCATCTCATACACGTTCCTACACTGGTGGCCATGATCATCGACGCCCACACCCACGTCTGGAAGCGCTGGCCCTACAAGCCCGAGCCGCCCGACGCCGCCACGCGCGGCGATGCCGAGCTGCTCATCCACGAGATGGACGCCCACGGCGTTGACGAGGCGATCGTCATCTGCGCCAGCATCAGCGGCAACCCCGACAATGCCGCCCACGCCGCCGCCCAGGCCCAACGCTTCGCCGGCCGGCTGCACCTGTTCCCCGACGTCGACTGCGAATGGCACGACACCTACCACGCCCCCGGCGCGGCCGCGCGGCTCGAGGCGGCGGTGCAGCGCGGACGCGACGCCGGCATGAGCGTGCCCGGCTTCACGCACTACCTGCGCAACGACGACGACGGGGCATGGCTGCTCGGCGACGAGGGCGAGGCGTTTCTCGCCGCGGCTGAGCGATCGGGCCTCATCGCGAGCCTGTCGATCAAGCCCCACGCCCAGCCGGCGCTGCGCGAGGCGGCGCGGCGGCACCCCGGCGTCGCCTTCCTCTGCCATCACCTCGGCTGGGCCCAGGCCGACGAGCCGGCCCCGTACGCCGAGCTGCAACAGGTGCTGGACTCGGCGGCCGCGGACAACATCTGCGTCAAGGTGTCCAACTTCTCCCACGCCGCGGCGCTCAAGTGGGACTTCCCCTACAAGCCCGTGCAGCGCATCGTCAAGGCGCTGTACGAGCATTATGGGGCGCAGCGCCTGTGCTGGGGCTCGGACCATCCCGTGGTGCGGCGCTCGATGACCTATCGCCAGGCGATCGAGTCGTTCCGCCATCACTGCGATTTCGTGGGCGAGGATGATCGGCAGCGGATCCTGGGCGGGACGATGCGGGGGCTGTTGGAGGGAACCACCGATGCATGATGATGCATGATGATGGGGAGGCGGCGGTTGGGCGCGGGGTGAGTGCTCCGGCCCCCCTCCCTTCGGGAGGGGCTGGGGGAGGGTGTCACCTGCCGCCTCGCGTCTGCCCGCGCCGGTACGTCGGCTGCAACGACGCGTGGGTCGATCGAGCACGCAGGGTGGTTCGGGCGCACCCTCCCCCGGCCCCTCCCGGAGGGAGGGGGGTAGGGGCCGGCTCCTCTCGAAGGGGGGTGGCGCTGCGATGCCTCAGTGCAGCTCGGCCTGATCCTCCGGCCCGACCTCGATGAAGGTCTGGCCGTTGTGCTGGCCTGTCCACGTCGCCGGCGTCCACAGGTCCGGCGGGGCCTGCCAGCTCCACACGTCGGCGAACCCTGGCCCGGTCACGAGAATCAGCGCCGCGTCCTGGCCGTCGGGCTCGATCGCCACCGTCAGCTCGCCATGCTCCCACGGATCGAACACGGCCGCGATGCTCAGCACATCCGCCTCGGCGGTCAGGCGGATCTGCTCGTAGCCCAGCGGGCTGTTGCGATGCTGCGCCGGCGACTCAACCACCTCGGCGCTCAGCTCGGCCGTCGCGGCGGCGACGAACGCCGTCGCCCCGCCCTCGGCCTCGAGCGCATAGCGCCCGTCGCCGAGCACCTGGGCCGACTCGCTCTGCACCAGCCACTGGATCTCGTTCGCCTCGTCGCCGCGGATGTCGTCGAAGATGAGCACGTACCGGCCCGGCACCCAGATCATCGACCGGCGGAAGCGGTCGATGCCCTCGTAGGACGGCCCGGCCTCGCCTTCGTAGACGAGCGTGCCGTCGTCGCCGAGCTTGTACGTCGTCGCCCGCGCCAGCTCGGTCATGTCGGTGTCGGCGACCGGCTGCATCCACATCCCGCCTTCGTTGACCTGCCCCTGGCCGTTGACGAGGATCGTGTTCTGCGCGGCGGTGAGCTTGTTGTAGGAATAGCCGTCCGTCTTGGCGATGATCTGCCCGCGGGCGTAGATCATGAAGCTGTTGGCGTCGGGGTCGTCGTGGGCGACGTTGATGTAGGAAAAGTCGCGCTCGTTGCGGTACTGGTTGAGCTTGTGCCCGCCGTAGGGGTAGTTCAGGAACACGGCCGCGACGTCGTCGGCCTGCCAGCCGTCGCGCACCGACGCCAGGCCGATGTCGGGGAAGTACCACGCCAGCGGCAGGTTCTCGACGCTGCCGCGCTCGACGCTCGAGTCGTACCAGAGCAGCGAGGGCCAGCCCAGCCACGCGGCCGTGGGGTGCCGCTCGTGCATGCGCAGGATCGCGTCGTGGTAGTCGGCGTCGCGGGTGATCGCCACGGCCTTGTAGTGGTAGTTGCTGTAGCCACCGAACGCCCCCTCCGTCGAGTCCCCGTAGCCGAAGTTCTTCTCAAAGCCCGGCGAGGCGGTGTAGACGCGGAAGGGAAGGATGCTCGCGAAAAACGGATGCTCCAGGTGATTCGTGCCCAGGTTGCGGTCGGCCGCGTCCACCGTCAGGAACAGATGCAGCCCGCCAAAGACCATGTACGACGGCGACTCGTGCGTCGTGCCGTCCTCGGGCAGCCAGTGCACCACGTACGCCAGCTCGTCCTTGGCCTGACGCAGAATCCACTGGTAATCGTCGCGGCCCGGCTCGGCCACGGCGATCGCCGCCAGCACCATCCCCACGTTGCGGTGCCAGCGATGGTTGTTGTGCGTGTCGTTCTTCCAGTAGCCCGGCCCGCCGGCGATGTCCAGGTGGCCCAGGTAATACTGCCGCCGGGCGTGCTCGAGCAGCTTCGCCCGCACCCGCTCGCGGAACGCGGGATCCAGGTCGTTGTGGAGCATGTCATAGACCAGCGCCACGCCCGCCAGCAGGTTGCCGTGGCTCATGCCCGAGTCCGTCTCGCTGCCCGTCTCCCAGTGCTC
>SLDI01000219.1:0-5880 GCA_007125385.1 Phycisphaeraceae bacterium
ACTCAGGGTGCCACGGCTTGACCGCGAAGCGGCAAGCCGTGCGATCGTCGGCAAGTGCACGGCTTGCCCTCCGGGACAAGCCGTGGCACCCCACGACTTGGGGTTAATGCAACCATTCAAGGATCAATAGAATGCCCGCCATGACCGCGCTGCGCCCCATTGCGATCCTCGGGCCGACCGCTGGGGGCAAGAGCGAGCTGGCGGTGGCGCTGGCCGAGCGGCTGGGCGGCGAGGTGATCAGCGCCGACTCGATGCAGGTCTACCGCCGTCTCGACGCCGGCACCGCCAAGCCCGGGCCGGGGCTGCGGGCCCGGGCCGTGCACCACCTGATCGACATCGTCGAGCCGACCGAGCCGTTCACCGCTGCGGACTGGCTGGCCCGGGCCGACGCGTTGATCGAGCGGCTGCGCGGGGCCGGCCGGCGGCCGATCGTCGTGGGCGGGACCAATCTCTATCTGAAGCTGCTGCTGGAGGGGATGATCCAGGGCCCGGGGCGCGACCCGGAGCTGCGCCGCCGGCTGGCCGAGCTGGATCTGGATGAGCTGCACGATCGCCTGGCCCGGGTCGACCCGGAGGCGGCCGACCGGATCCACCGCCGCGACCGCAAGCGGCTGGTGCGGGCGCTGGAGGTGCATGAGCTGACGGGCGAGCCGATCAGCCGGCGGCAGCGGCAGTGGGCCGAGCATGGCGGCCGGCCGAAGGGCTACCGCCACGATGCCCTGCTCATCGGCCTGCGCTGGCCGGTGGAGGCGGTCAACCGGCGGATCAACGCCCGGGTCAAGGCGATGTTCGAGCCGGCTCAGGCGGGGGTCGAGTCGCTGCCGGCCGAGGTGGCTCGGCTGGACGCGGCCGGCCTTCTGGGCCCGCAGGCCCGCGAGGCGCTGGGCTACAAGCAGGTGCTCGCGGCCCTGGCCGGGCGCATGAGCCTGGCCGAGGCGATGGAGCGGACCAAGGTGCTGACCCGACGCTTTGCCAAGCAGCAGCGGACGTGGCTGAAGCGGTTTGCGGGTGTGGAGTGGATCGACGCGGGCGACGCGGACGTCGAGCGCTGGGCCGACGAGGCGGTGCGGGTGGTGCACAGCGGGTGAGGCGGTCAACGGCCGGCCGGCCCGGAGGGGGCGGGGGGCGGGAAAATCTGAACCCGGATCACGGCCCGTATGTATGTACGCGGAGCGGGTCCGGGGCGACGAAGGCGGGATAATGCCATAAGACAAGTGAATATAGATATTTACGTCCTGGACGCCGCTTGATGGGCCGGGGGTGGGGCCCTGGCACGCGTTTTGACGCCGCGCCGGCCGGGGCTACGATGCTCCGCCGCCGCCCCCCCGCCTCCGTCCGCCTCCGCGGGGCCAACTGTGGCGAGGGCCGGCTCAGCGGCCGATACACAGCAGCAGCATATGGCCAAGAAGAAGACATCGCGACGCTCCAGCGGCAACGGCCGGGCCTCCGCGTCCGCTGCCGGCAAGCACCTGGTCATCGTCGAGAGCCCGACCAAGGCGCGGACCATCAACCGCTACCTCGGGCCCGACTACCAGGTCATGGCCAGCGTCGGGCACGTGCGCGACCTGCCCAGCAAGAGCCCCAAGGGCGAAAAGCAGCCGGTGCCGGGGGTGGACCTGGACAATGACTTCGAACCCACCTACGAGGTCATGCAGGGCAAGAACAAGACCGTCACGGAACTGAAGCGCGCCGCCAACAAGGCCGAGGACGTCTGGTTCGCCACCGACCTTGACCGCGAGGGCGAGGCGATCGCCTGGCACCTTGCGGAGGCGTTGGGCATCGACGTGGACAACGCCAAGCGCGTGGTGTTCAACGCGATCACCCGCGGCGAGATCCAGCGGGCGTTCGAGCACCCGCACCGCATCGACGAGGCCAAGGTCAACGCCCAGCAGGCCCGACGCATCCTGGACCGGATCGTCGGCTACCAGGTCTCGCCACTCTTGTGGAAGAAGGTCGCCGGCGGGCTCAGCGCCGGGCGCGTCCAGTCCGTCGCCACGCGCCTCGTCGTCGAGCGCGAGCGCGAGATCGAGGGGTTCGTCCCCGACGAGCAGTGGTCGATCACCGGCTACTTCGCGCTGGATCGCGACGCCGCCGCGACGCTCGCGCCGCAGTGGCGCGACTTCATGGCCGAGCGCGACGACAAGGGCAACCCGCCGACGCGCAAGGCGCAGAACGCCTGGCTGACCGAGCGCGGGCTGGTGCGCGGGGAGCTGGTGGAGTTCGCGGGCGAGAAGTTCGAGCCCAGGGTCGAGGCCGACCGCGTGGTGGGCAAGCTGGACGAGATCACGCCCGAGCGCATTCGCGAGCGGCTCAAGAAGGCGGCCGAGGTCTTCGCCGACGCGTCGGCGCATGACCTGACGCCGCTGGTGCAGCGCGCCGCCGAGGGGTGCGGGCTTACCAAGACGCGCGTCGAGACGGAGGAGAACCCCGACGGCCGGGGCCCGGCGCGGTGGGGGCGGCGCGTCGAGGGCGAGGTCGACCATGAAAAGCCCGCCAACCGCGTCGAGTCGATCGAGACCAGGCGCAGCAAGTCCAACCCGGCCCCGCCGTTCATCACCAGCACGTTGCAGCAGCAGGCGAGCAACCGCCTGAGCTTCCCCGCGACGCGGACGATGCGCATCGCCCAGCAGCTCTACGAGGGTGTGGATCTGGGCGGGTCGCGCGGCGCGACCGGGCTGATCACCTACATGCGCACGGACTCGACGCACCTGTCCGGCGACGCGCTGGGCGCGGTGCGCCGCTACATCGGCGACGAGTTCGGCGACGCCTACCTGCCGGAGAAGGCCCGCTCCTACAGCTCGAGCAACCGCCAGGCGCAGGAGGCGCACGAGGCGATCCGCCCGACTGATGTGACGATCACGCCGCGCGAGGCGCGTCACGCGCTCAGCGACGAGCAGTACAAGCTCTATGACCTCATCTGGCGGCGCTTCGTGGCGTGCCAGATGAACCCGGCCCAGTGGGACGCGACGACGGTGACGATCGCCGCCGGCGACGCGGGCGGCGACCCGATCGCGCGCTTCCGCGCAAGCGGCCGGACGCTGGCGTTCGACGGCCATCTGAAGGTCATGGGCGTGCCGACGGACGACGAGCTGGTGCTGCCGTCGCTGGACGAAAACCAGCCGCTGGCCGCGATGGACATCGCCCCGGCCCAGCGCTTCACCAGCCCGCCGCCGCGCTACACCGAGGCGTCGCTGATCAAGAAGCTCGAGACCGAGGGGATTGGTCGGCCGTCGACTTACGCGTCGATCATCGGCACGATCCAGGACCGCGAGTACGTCGTGCCCGTGGGCCCGCGCGACCCGCGGCTGATGGCCACCGACCTGGGCAAGGTGGTCACGGACATGCTCGTCGAGGCGTTCCCCGAGGTGATGGAGGTCGCCTACACGCGCGAGATGGAGGCGGAGCTCGACCAGATCGAGGACGAGAAGCACGACTGGCGCAAGATGCTGCGCGAATTTTACGGCCCGTTCCGCGAAGCGCTGGAGCAGGCGCACGAGCACTTGCAGCACGCCAAGGCGACCGCGGAGCCCGCGCCGTTCAAGTGCCCGCGATGTGGCTCGCCGACGGAGTATCGGCTGGGTCGCAACGGCAAGTTTCTCTCGTGCACGCAGTTCAGCCCGCCGCCGGTGGAGGTCGAGGTCGAGGCCGAGCCGGGCAAGTGGCTGCTTTACAAGGGCAAGGGCAAGGCCCGGCCGAAGATCGTCAGCCCCGACGGCAAGCGCAAGGTCGGGTGGACGAAGCTGACCGCCGCGGAGAAGAAGCGCTTCCAGCAGATCAGCGACGAGATGCCGCAGTGCGACTACGCGGCGCCGATCGACAAGCAGGGCAAGCCGATCGAGGCGGAGGTCTCGGACATTCTCTGCCCGGAGTGTGGCGGGCGCACGACGAAGCGCGTCGGGCGCTTCGGCGCGTTCCTGGGCTGCGAGAACTACCCGACGTGCAAAGGCATCGTAAAGCTGGATCCGAAAAAGGGCACCGTCGTGCTGCCCAAGGCGCCGCCGCTGACGACGGACGTGCCCTGCCCCAAGTGCGACGCGCCGCTTTACATGCGCGACTCGAAACGCGGGTTCTGGCTGAGCTGCTCCAGGTTCCCCAAGTGTCGCGGCCGCGTCGGCTGGACGAAGCTCGAGGAAGAAAAGCAGCAGGAGCTGGAGAAGGCGTGGCAAGCGCACAGCCGGGAGAACCCGACGCCGAAGCTGTACCACGTCGATGGCCGGGAGGTCCAGGAAGGCGAGACGCCGGTGTACGAGGCGCAGGAAGAGTCGCCGGCGAGCTCCGACGCGGCGTGAGGGGGGGCCGGGGGCCCAGGCGGCGGATCGGGCGCGACCAGATCATCATGGCCCCGGCCGGGGGCATCCGGTAAACTCGTGCCCATGAGGCAGCCGCTCGTCCTGGCCCTGTTGTCCGCCGTGGCCCTGGCCTGGGTGGTGGTGGCGGCGGCCGCGGCGGACGATGCGGAGCCACCCGATCGCCTGCACCTGCACGACGGCCGCACGTTCGAGGGCCAGATTCTCGGCGAAGATGACCGCTACGTCCGCTTCAACGCCATCATCGACGGCGTGGGCGTGCGCCTGACGGTCGACCGCGAGGACATCCGCGAGATCGATCGCACCACCCCCGGCCCCGCCACACCCTCCCCCTCGCGCGACGAGCCGGCGCCGGACGCCGCCGCGCCGCCGGAGATGGATCTGCGCCCGCGCGACGATGCCGAGGTGGTCCACGGCGAGGGCCCGGCCTACGCGGTGCTGCCGATCCGGGGCGACATCGGGCTCACCGTCCAGGCCGGGGCCGTGCTCGATGCCCTGGCGATCGTCCACGTCGCCGAGCCGGAGCTGGTCATCCTGCCCGTCAGCAGCGACGGGGGCATGGTCCAGGAGCTCGACGCGCTGCTGGCGCTGATCGCCCAGTGGCGCCGCGAGACGGGCATCCCGCTCGTGGCCCTGATCGAGGACCGGGCCTACTCGGCCGCGGCGATTCTCGCGGCCGCGTGCGATGAGCTGTACATGACGCCCGGCGCGGTGATCGGCTCGGCGATGGCCATGGAGATCGACGAGGACGAGCGGCAGTGGCGGGCGGTGGATGAGAAGTTCGCCAGCGCCTATCGCGCCCGCAGCCGCGCGGCCGCGGAGCAGGCGGGGCGTGACGGCCGGCTGATCGAGGCGATGATCGACCCGGAGGTGGCGCTGGCGTACAGCGTCGGCGACGACGGGCCACGCATCCATCGCCTGCACGGCGCCGACGAGGAGGCCGGGTCGCTGGGCGATCGCGAGATGCTCGTGGCGTCGGGCCGACTGCTGACGCTGACCGCCCACGAAGCCGTGCGCGTCGGCCTGGCCGAGGCGGTCGTCGACGACCTCGCCGCGCTGCTGGCGCGGCACGGGCTCGACGGCGGGCACGACGCGGCGCCGCGGGCCCGGCAGGTGCTCGAGCAGCGCCACGAGGAAGTCACGCGCTCCATGCAGCGCTACGAGCAGCTCACGGACGAGATCCTCGAGCACGTCGGCCGGCTCGAGCAGCACGTCGGCGGCGGCGAGCAGGTCTCGCGGCGACAGTACCTGAACAACCTCAACCGCCTGCAGCGCAGCCTCGAGCAGGTCGACCGCCTGGCCCAGCGCTACCCCTGGATCGCCACCCGCGTCGAGCACGAGTATGAGGTCCCGCCAAGCGAGATCGCCGAGCAGACCCGCGACGCGATCCAGCGGATGCGCTGAGGCGGGTTCTCGCAGAGGCCGCGAAGCTTGTCAGTACGATGCCCATGGGGGATGCCACTCAACGCCGTGAACTATTCGGCGGCGGCGCTAATGTAGGGTGGGTAGAGCGAAGCGAAACCCACCACGATGCTCGTAGATCCAAGGCAAGACTGGTGGGTTTCGCTTCGCT
>SLDI01000133.1:0-5868 GCA_007125385.1 Phycisphaeraceae bacterium
CCGTCCCGCGCTGAAATCGGCAGCCGTGCGAAGCCGGCGGATCAACGCCTACGACGTGTCCGCCAGCGGCGACGTCGCCGGCGAGGCGGTCGAAGTGCGTTATGGCGGCCTCGACGCGGGCAGCCTGAGCCAACTTCGCGTCGAGGATGAACGCGGCCATCGCCAGCGGCGGTGTGCGGGGTTGCAGCCTGCGGTGAGACCGCCGTGTTGCTCGTGCACGCGGGCCGGTGCCTCGGCGGGATCAATGCCGCCGCCGATAAGCTCGAACACCTCCGCGGCGACAGGGCCGGTGTCGAAGCCTCGTGTGCGCCGCCATTGAAGAAATCGTCGGCGGACGTCCCCCGCGTCGAACCGACCGCAGTGGATCAGCGAGTCGGCCAGTTGGCAGGCCATGGCAGTGGGCCCGCCGATACGATCGCCTGCGACCAGGCCCATCTGGATTTCGCGAACGCGGTCGTGGAGGGTGGGAGGCATCGTCATTGCTCATGGGGAGGTTTGGGGGCGAGCAAGAGGCGCGGCATAGTTGCGATGCGGTTCGGTCATCCGCCACCTTTCCCCGCAGCGCCGGTCCCGTGCCCGCCGCACGCCAGGGACGTCTCGTACATCGCCGCCAGGTTCGCCGGCGGGCATCGTGGCGGCAGGTTGTTCGCCTCCTGAAGGATGAAGCGGCCGCCTTCCGTGACGCCGCTTTGCAGGATCGCTTGCGTCCGCTCGTGCACGGCGTCGGGCGTGCCGCTCAGCAGCAGATCCACCGGCACGCCGCCGCTGATCTCCACGTCCGGGCCAAGCTCGCGGCGCACCTGGCCAAAGTCGATGGGGAAGCCCGTGTCGAAGCTCGTGACGCCAAGCTCGCGGTGCAGCGTCGGGAACAGGTGCGAGGCGTCGCCGCACAGGTGCATGCTCCGCGACGTCGCCGGCCCGGCCTCGTACCAGCGCTGGTGGTGCGGCAGCACCATCTTCTTGTAGATGCCCGGGCTGAGCATGGCGCAGGCGTCGTCCGCCAGGCCGTTGTGTGCTCTGACGCGATCGCCCCAGTATCGGGCGAAGGCGTCGCGCCGGCGGATCGCCGCCTCGGTCAGATGCGCCAGCAACCGCTGTGCCTGCTCCGGCTGCTCCAGCAGTTCCGCCAGGAAGTCCGTGCCGCGCAGGTTGCACGCGACGGTGATCGGCCCGTCGCTGCCGAGAAGTGCCCACGGCCGCAGTCGCACCGGCCGACCCTCGTAACGCAGGTCGCGGCACGCGCGCTCCATCTGCTTCCAGAACGCCAGGCGGTCGGCGATGTAGGGATTCTCCAGCGGTCGCTCGATGTCCACCGCCAGCACCGCGCCATAGTCGCTGCTGTCGAGCACCGGCTCCGTCGCGGGGACCTGGTGGGCCGGGAAACGCACCGCGGCGCCGAAGTACGCCGCCTCGTAGACGTTGTACACCTCCAGCGACACCTCCCAGACCTCGGGCAGACCCGTGGGTGCGTCGGTGTGGTGATTGAGCGTCATGCGCAGGTGGTGCTGGTGCATCAGCGACACCTCGACGGCGATGCGTGGGTCGTTCGCCGCGTCCTCGAAGCTGTAGCCGGCGCGGTTGAGCTCAGGATCGTTGAGCACGACGCGCGGGTTGACGTTGAGGCGCACCGGCACGCGTGGCGGTCGGCGGGCGTGGTAGGCCTGCCACAGCGCGGACTTTGCCGCGTTGTCGGGAAGGGCCGTGGCGTGGGGCGGCATGGCGTCAGTTCCTTGAAGATCAGGCGAGGAATGCAGGACGCAACTCAATTGTAACCGCCGAGTTCCAGGCCCGTGTCGATCAAGGCCATGTAGTTCGTCTCGGTCCGCGGCGACAGCGGCACGTCGATCGGCGCGGCCGTGGGCATGAGCACGAACCCGCCGCCGGCCTTGGCCTGGTCCATCGCCCGCGCCACCGCCGCCCGCACCTGTGTTGGCGTTCCAGCTTCGAGCAGCTTCAGCTCGATGTTGCCGAAGACGCTCACGCCCCGCGCGGCGCACCGACGCTTGACCTCGTCCAGCTCCATGTCACCGTCGGGTGGCGGCTCGCACGGGTCGATGCCGTCACAGCCCGTGTCGAGCATCATCCCGAGCACCTGCCCGATCCGTCCGTGGCAGTGCAGCCGTACGCGGCTGCCGTGCGCGTGGATCAACTCTGTCATCGCCGTCACGTGCGGGACCACGAATCGCTCGAACAGCCTCGGCGGAAGGTAAGGCGGCGTGAAGTACTCGGGCCCGACGATGCGGTAGAGGTCCGCAACGTTTACCTGAAGCTGCCGTCGCAGGTTCTCCATGACCCGCTCGGCCACGATGTCGACGACGTGGCCGAAGTGATCGGGCTGCTCGAACGCCCAGATCGTGAAATTTTGAAAGCTCATCAGCTCCGCGGCGATCAGCGCCGGGTCCGCCAGTGTCGGCATGACGATGCCGTGATCGGCGACCTCGGCGCGGATCCGCGGCCAGTCCGAGACGTCGTAGCAAACCGGCTCGTAGGGCACGCTCAGCGCCGCGTCCACGTCCGGCAGGCACTTACACCACGGCTCGATGACCCACGTCGTGTGGACGCGGTCGTCGCACTCGGTGACGCATCGCAGATCGCCGCCGGGCGTGTGCACCACGCGCTCGGTGCGCGTTCGCGTGCCATGGCGTGTCTCGTGGCAGGTCTCGGGCACCGCCGCGACACTGGCCAGCAGGGTGGCGTTGCCGCGCGGGTTCCACATGGCGATGCAGTCGGTGTCAGCGCGGATGCGCTGCATCAGCCGGCGGTAGCTGGTCTCGTGGTTCTCCCATGCGCGGCTGTTGTGGCCGACGAGCTCGTACGTCGAGATGGGCACGCGGTCCGGTGTCTTCCCGGCCAGGGCGGTGAGCAGGCGGGTGCGACCGGTCATGATCAAGCTCCTCGCGCCGTGTCGGGCAGGCGGCCGAGCAATTCAGCGTCCGGCCGTTGGCGTCGGCCGCATCAGCGACATGTCGCGGTGCGTCAGCATGTTCTTCTGGTCTCGGGCCAGGCGCTCCGTGCCCCTGCCACCAAAACGATATCACACCGCCAGTGCCCCCTGCCCGGCCAACGCCTTACCCGGGCAGGCTCTGAAGGACAGCGCGGTCGCGACCCCGCTCGTGACGGGCGCGACGGAGGGCCACGTCTGGCGTGCCATGAACTGGCCCTGCTCGGCGGTGGGTCCGTCCATGATCGCATGGCCGGTCCCGCCGGGCGACTCGCGGCGGCCGCCCGGAATCCGCTGATCGTGGGCCATCGCACGCCGACATGGCCCGGCCCCCCCGCGTCGCTGAGTGCCTGCCTCACTCGTTGTCCTGCACCGCCAGCGTGGGCCCGTCCTCACCCTCCACCACGTCGAGGGTTCGACCGTCGAGCGTCTCGGCGACCTGTGGGGCGAGCAGCAGAACCGTGCGACCCTCATACTCGAAGGTCTCGTCGCCCTCCTGCGGGTGATCGATCGAGAGGGTCAGCCCCTCCTCCTCGTGGACGACGCGGGCGGCCGCCTCCTCGGGCGCCCGCGCCTGATCGAGTAGCTTGCTCAAGAATGCTCGGGCTGTGTCGGTCAGTACAAACATGCTGGGCTCCAGTCGGAGGTCGGCGGCAGGGCGTGCTCATGTGCCTTTGGCCGCCGGCGAGCGCGCCCACGGCCCAAGCGCACCTGCACCCTAACGGCGCGGGGCGGTGATCACAACACCTGACGCTGGCGTCACCGACGCCGAGGACATGCTCAACGACGGCGTTTGCGGCCAACCGGCGTCGGCCGAGCTTGACGGATGGCACCGTGCCTGCCCGCACCAGATCTCCATATCGCCGAGGAAGGATTCCTCCTTGGCCAGGCCGTGACGTACAATCCGCTCTATCAAGGTGCGCCGGGCTTCGTAGCGGGCCTCGGCGACGGCGTCGGGGCGCTGGACGAGTTCGGTGTCCATCGAGATGCTGGACTTGTCTTTGGGTTCTGGCAGGTTGACCACAATAACACCATGGTCACCCCGAGGCGTCAACTGAGGAGAGAGGCATGGATGCGCCGCCGCTTCCTTTACGACTGCGACCGGGTGTTGAGGCGCGCCGAGCCCGTGAGGAGGTGAACCGACGACTTGTAGATCTCGTCGACAGCGACGTAGCGGCCGCCGCAGCAGTCATGGAACGTGAACCGTATCAGTTTTCCCGACGCACGTACGTCCGGACAGTCTTCGCTGCGATCGAAGCTGTTGTTTGGAGCCTCAAGCAGAGCGCAGTCCTCGCGGGCGGGATCGCCAGCTTGTCGTTTTCGCAAGCTGAACTGGCGCTATTAAAGGAGAAGACGTACTCGCTCAAACCAAATGGTCGTGCGGAAGAGCTGCCAGCCCGCCTCCGGTTTGAGGACAACCTGAAGTTTGCCCTCAAGATATACGCGAGGTTGCATGGTGCGGAAACGGTCGTTGACTTCGGAGGCCCCGGATTTCAAGCGTTACACCGAGCGCGGAAAGTACGCGATCGACTAACGCATCCAAAGTGCCCCGACGACCTGGATGTTAACGTCGAAGAAGCACGGGACACGTTCGATGGCTTCAAGTGGGTTAGAGACACCGCACTCCGAATCCAACAGCAGGGTATTGTGAAAATGGAAGAAGAAATCGGGAGGCTTACGGGGCAGCTTGCAATCACAGAAGAAAAGCAGCCACCCATTGCTCCACCGTCGTCGTGATCCCATCATCGGCAAACTGAGTCCACTCCGGCGGCGGGCCGCCGCTGATGCCCTACAGGAACGCCCGCAGCTTGTACGCCGTCTCGCGGTCGATGGCGAAGCGCACCAGGCCGGCAGCCAGGCTGTCGTGGCCGATGCGTGGCGACGACGGGCGGGCGCAAGAAGAACCCCCGGCCTTCGGAGCGCGCCCGGGGGCTCCGCTTTCGCATCAACGAGGCCGAGGCGACTTACTTGGCGCCGGCAGCTTCCTTCAGGTTCTTCAGCGGCGTGATCTTGACCTTCTTGCTCGCGGGTTTGGCCTTGAACATCATCTCCTCGCCGGTGGCGGGGTTGCGGCCCATGCGGGCCTTGGTCGCCGGCTTCTTCCGGACCGCGATCTTCGCCAGCCCCGGCAGCTTGAACACCTGCGGGCCGCGCTTGAGATTGCGGCCGATGAGTTTCTCCAGCTCCTCGAACACGGCGGCCACGTCCTTCTTCGCCAGACCGGTCTTGTCCGCGATGTGGGCGTGGATCTGGCTCTTGGTCAGCGGCGCTTCGTTGGCGGCCGCCTTGCTCGCCTTCTTCTTGGTGCTTTTCTTCTTGGCCATGGTGCTCTCCTTGCGTGTCGTTCAATGCGGCCACGACGGCCGCGGCGCGGACGGCGGAGGCGGTCGAAACCCTTCCGCCGACGTACGACCATCCGGGTCCCACACGCCATTGTGCCGATATTTGTCGGCCGTTTCAATTCGGACGCTGAAAAATCATGGAACAATCGGAGTCGCGGGCCCCGTCGCAAGCACGCACCCCCGCTACGGTGGTGATGGCCGCGGGCTTCACGACGCCGACATCGTGACAAGCGTTGCCCCGACCACGCCGATGTACTCGTTGCTCACGGGTTGAACTACCGCCAACGTCGCAACCGGGCAGCCAAACGCGCCCGCGGCCTTCAGCCGCAAGTGGTAATGAGGTGTGCTGTTTAGTCAAGATGAACTACAATGGGCTGAACTGAAGGATCGCGCGACTTGCCCTCCCGCCGCCTCGAAATGTGGCAACCTCCAGCAAAAGGGGTCAGACCGATGGCTTTTACACTCGAATGCCATGAACTTAAGCTGCAAGCCCTTGTGACATCAGCATCTTACGCAGCTCCGCGCGTGGGCGATTCATCAGCGGATACGACTTCGCCCGGCGTTTGACCACGCGGGGCTCCACGC
>SLDI01000213.1:0-5860 GCA_007125385.1 Phycisphaeraceae bacterium
ACGGCTTGCCGCTTCGCGGTCAAGCCGTGGCACCCACTTTTTGGATGGAGCCTAATGTCTGTGCTCTGTGTCTCCGTGGTTCATCTGAATGCACCGAGGCACGAGAAGCGGGTGGATGGTCACGCGGCATTGGTGCGCCGGGTCACCGGCGGGCAATCCTCCAGTGGCAGGCGGCGTATTGACGGCGGCGGCGCTGCTAAACTCTTGAATGATGAGTTCGAGCCCCCAGCCCAGGCCATCGTCGCCCGCGGAGCCGGAGCTGTCTGTCGCGGACGATGCGGTGACGGACCCGCTGCTGGCCGGGCTGACCCCGCCGCAGCGCGAGGCGGTGACGCACGTGGATGGGCCGCTGCTGGTGCTGGCCGGGCCCGGCTCGGGCAAGACGCGGGTGATCACGCGGCGGGTGGCGTACCTGGTCCAGGGCGTGGGGATCGCGCCGTGGAACGTGCTGGCGATCACGTTCACCAACAAGGCGGCGGCGGAGCTGCGCGAGCGCGTGGCGGAACTCGTCTCCGAGCGTCAGGCCCGGGCGATCACCGTCGCGACGTTCCACAGCCTCTGCGTGCGCATCATCCGGCAGTACGCCCAGCGGCTGAGCCTGCCGGCGGGTTTCTCCATCTACGACAGCAGTGACCAGCAGCGGGCGGTCAAGCAGGCGCTCAACGATCTGGCGATCGATGGCAAGAACTTTCCGCCCGGGGCGATGCTCTCGACGATCTCCAACGCCAAGAACGAGCTGCTGGATGCCGAGGCGTTCGCGCAGCAGGCGGCCGACTTCTACAGCCGCACCGTGGCGAAGGTCTACAAGAAGTACGACGAAATCCTGCGCCGCAACAACGCCCTGGACTTCGACGACCTGCTGCTGCGCACGGTCGAGCTACTGCGCCACCACGCGGACGTGCTCGCCCAGCTTCAGCAGCGCTACCAGTACGTGCTCATCGACGAGTACCAGGACACCAACCACGCCCAGTTCCTCATCGCCAGCGCGCTGGCGGACGGGCACAAGAACATCTGCGCCACGGGCGACCCGGACCAGAGCATCTACGGCTGGCGCGGGGCGAACATCCAGAACATCCTGGACTTCGAGACGCACTACCCCACGGCCAGGGTGGTGCGCCTGGAGCAGAACTACCGCTCGACGCGGACGATCCTCGCCGCGGCCGACGCGCTCATTCAGGGCAACCGGGCGCGCAAGCACAAGACGCTGTGGACCGAGAACGACGCCGGCGAGCCGGTGCAGGTCGTCACCTGCCGCGACGAGCGCCAGGAGGCGGAGCACGTGGTCAGCCACTTCCGCGAGCTTCACGAGCGTCACGGCGTGCCGTATGGCGAGATGGCGGTGTTCTACCGCATCAACAGCCTGTCGCGCGTCATCGAGGACGCGCTGCGCAACGCGGGCATCCCCTACCAGATCGCGCGCGGCACCGCGTTCTACGACCGCAAGGAGATCAAGGACGCGGTGGCGTATCTGCGGGTGATCGCCAACCCGTCGGACGAGGTCAACCTCTTTCGCATCATCAACACCCCGGCCCGCGGGATCAGCGCCAATACGGTCAAGGCGCTGCAAGCCGCGAGCCTGGCGCGCAACACGCCCGTCGACGAGCTGATCCGCGAGCCGATGCAGCTCAAGGATCTCAACGGCCGGGCGCAGAACGCGGTGGCCCGCTTCGCGTCGATGCTCGAGGCGTGGCGTACGGCCGCGGGGTTCAACGATCGTCCGGGCACGACGCTGATGGACGACGCCGACCGCGCCGGCGACGCTGAGCCGTCGCTGCGCGGGCTGGTGCAGCGCGTGCTGGAGGAGTCCGGCCTGGAGGCGTTCTACGCCAACGACAAGTCCGACCCCGACCGCGAACGCCTGGCGAACCTGGGCGAGCTGATCAGCTATGCCCAGCAATTCGCGGACGCTTACCTCGACGAGATCAACATTGAGGACCTCGGCGGCGTCAGCGGCACGAGCCTGCGCGACAAGCTCATCGCGTTCCTGGAGCAGATCAGCCTGGTGGCGGACGTGGACGCCGTGGACGCGACGCAGGGGGCGGTGACGCTCATGACGCTGCACGCGGCCAAGGGGCTGGAGTATCACGCGGTGGCGATGGTGGGCGTGGAGGACGGCATCCTGCCGCACCAGCGGTCGCGCGAGAGCGTGGCCGAGGAGGAGGAGGAGCGCCGCCTGTGCTTCGTGGGCATCACGCGGGCGATGCGCAAGCTCATGCTCACGCACACCTGCTACCGCACGGTGTTCGGGCAGACGATGCCGGCGATGCCCAGCCGGTTCCTGATGGAGCTGCCGAGCGAGACGATCGAGCCGGTCAACATCACGGACGCGGCGGCTGGCGAGGATGACGATGCGTTTGAGGTGGAGGCGGATGATGGTGGGGGCGGGTTGCCGGTGGGGGCGTTGGTGCGTCATCCGAGCTTCGGCGTGGGGCGGGTGTTGGATGTGCAGGCCGGCGCCAGCCACCGCCGGGCGCGGGTCGAGTTCAACGCGGCCGGCGTCAAGACGCTGATCCTCGAGTACGCGAAGCTGGAGCGCCTCTCGTGAACGCCCCCGACCCCGCGCCCGTGCTGACGCCTGCGCGGCGGACGCGGATCAAGATCTGCGGCCTGCGCGACGCGGGCGCGGCGCATGCCGCGGTGCGCGGCGGGGCGGACGCGGTGGGGCTCCAGTTCGTCGCCGCGTCGCCGCGGGCCGTGGACATCGACGCGGCCCATCGCGTCGTCGACGCCCTGCCGCCGTTTGTTGAGCCGGTGGGCGTGTTCGTCGATGAGGACGCCCAACGGCTCAAGCAGATCGCCGACGCATTGTCACTGCGCACCGTGCAGTTGCACGGCCGCGAGACGCCGGGTCACGTCGCCGAGCTCGCGCCGCTGCGGGTGATCAAGGCGCTGGCGTTTGGCGAGGCGGGCGAGGCGGCGGCGACGCTGGGCACGTGGACGCACAGTCGCCCGGCGAATCTCGCGGCCGTGCTCTTCGACGCCCCCCCGCCGCCCGACGCCGCGACCACCGGCGGCACGGGGCGGACGTTCGACTGGCGCGGCCTGGCGCGGCTCGAAGCCGAGGGCGCCCTGGTCGACCTGCCGCCGGTGATTCTCGCCGGCGGGCTGACGCCGGCGAACGTCGCCGAGGCGATCGGGATCGTCAAGCCCTACGCGGTGGACGTGTCCTCGGGCGTCGAGTCGAGCAAGGGCGTGAAGGACACGGCGAGGATCGAGGCGTTCTGCCGGGCGGTGCGCAGCATGGATCACAACAGTGCGGTGGCGGCGGGGTAGAGCGTGTTCAACCCTTTCGTGGCACCCAACCCACCGTAGCGTGCGTCTGCTACGAATCTGAAACGCACCCCCGGTCCACGACAACGTTCACCCGAGGCTCACGCAGAGACGTAGACGCAAGGCCAAGGGAAGCACCCTCCCCCAGCCCCTCCCGAAGGGAGGCGGGGGCGGATTGCATACGCCCCGGTTACTCCACCGGCGTCGTCTCGGGCTTGGTCGCCGGCTGATCGGGGCTCGCCACGCCCTCGGCGGTGTTGGTCGACTTGCCCGTGATCGCCGCGACGACGGTCAGGCCGGCCTTGACCTTCTGGCCCGGCTGGACCTCGACGCGCTCGATGAGCTCCGTGGGCAGGTAGAGCTCGGTCGTTGAGCCGAGCTTGATGATGCCATACTTCTGCCCGCGCTGAAGCACCTGCCCCGGCCGGGCGGCGCAGACAATCGTGCGCGCCAGCATGCCCGAGACCTGCCGCACCACGGCCACCGGGTAGCGCCGGATCGGATGCAACAGCACCATCGTCGTCGAGGCGTTGACCTCGGCCGACTCGGGGTTCAGCGCGTTGAGGTACTGGCCCGGCTTGTGGTCGACCGACGCCACCTCCGCGTGCAGCGGGCTGCGGTTGACGTGCACGTCCAGCACGCTCAGAAAGATGCGGATGCACGTGGCGGGGCCGCCCAGCGCCTCGTGATGCTTCAGCTCATGGATGGAGCTGATGCGGCCGTCGGCCGGGGCGACAACGACGCCGCGCTGCGTCGGCGGGCGGCGGTAGGGGTCGCGGAAGAAGCTCAGCAGCGCGACCGTCGCGGCGGCGGTCAACAGCGACAGGGGCCACCAGAGCAACCCCACGGCAGCGCTGAGCACGACGCCGATCGCCAGGATGGTCAGCCATTCTTTGCGCGCGTAGCCGCTGAGCATGGTGGGGATCGGTTAGAAGGTGGGTGTGTGCCGGATCGCGGGGTGCCCGCGGAAATCCCGCCCTTCGCTCGCGCTCGGGACGGGTGTCACGCGGCAGGATCAGCGCCCTTGGCGGATCCCCGAACCCCGGACCCGGGCGCCGCGTCACGCGCCCTCGCTGCCTTTGCCGATGAGGTAGCCGATGATGCCGAGGATGAAGCTGCCGGCGAGCAGGCCGCCAAGCGAGCCCCAGTAGACGAGTTGGGAGTCAGCGAAGGTGGCGCTGACGACGTCGCGGACACCCATCATGGCGCCGAGGACGGCGATGAAGGCGAAGACGAGGGCGACGAGAGCGCCGATGAGCATGCCGGTGCCGAAGCCGGAGCCGGCGGGGTCGTCGGCGTCGACCTCGTAACTGGCGGCCATGGCCATGCCGGGGGCCTGGGGCTGCTCGGCGGCGGCGGCGCCGATCATGTCGGGGGCGTCCTCGTCGACGGCGCTTTCGAAGGCGTCGGAGGCGCCGAGCTCGGCGGCCACGCCCGAGCCCTGGGCCGAGTCGCCCGACAGGTCATCGAGGACCTCGCCGAGGCTGGTATCGTCCGACTCGCTGGTCAGGTCGAGCAGGCCGGAGCCTGAGCCGACGCTTTCGAGGTTCAGGTCGTCGTCGAGGCTGGGGCCGGTCACCCCGCCGGGGGCCTGTGTCTGGTCGGCGGCGGCGGCCTCGTCGGAGTCGAAGACGCTGGTGCCCGAGCCGCTGGCGCCCAGGGCGCTGTCGCCGCCGGTGTCGTCCTTGAGGCTGAGCTCGCCGGAGGCGGCGCTGCTGTCGTCCAGGTCCAGGGGCCCGCCGGAGGCCTCGCCGGCGTCCCCGCCGCCGGCCAGGGCGTCGACCTGCTCGCGCTTGAACATGAGCTTGTCGCGGTCGCGGAACTGCTGGAGCTTGCCCTCGGCGGCCATCTCCTTGACCTGGTCGGTGTCCACGCCGAGCTTCTCGGCGGCCTCGTCGAGGGTGTAGAACATCTTGGCCATGCGCGGGGCTCCTGGTCGTGGTGCGTCGGCGGGCGGGGCCCGCCCATGCCGCTAGGATATGAATCGCCCGCGCCGCTGACAACCCGGTGCGGTGTGGTGGCGGGCGCGGTGGCGGAGGGGCGCGGGAGCCTTGCCCTTCGCTGCCGCTCGGGACGGGCGTGAGCATCACGCGGTCCGCAATCAGGAAACAGCGAGCCTCATGCCGTTTGCCTATGGCCTTCTGGAACCGGTCGAGCTGGATCTGCCGGCGGTGCCCGCGGAGCTGGACGGGCTGCGCATCGCGCATCTGAGCGACCTGCACGTGCGGCGGCCGGCGCGGCTGTTCGATCGCCTGGCGAACCAGTTGACGACGGTGCGGCTGGACGTGATCGTGCTGACGGGCGACTACATGGACGAGCCGGGCCAGGAGGCGGCCTGCGTGGAGGTGCTCGGGCAGATTCTGGCGGCGGCGCGTCCGCGGCTGGGGACGTTCGGCGTCTTCGGCAACCACGACTCGTGGGCCCTGCGGGAGCAGGCCCGCGAGCTGCCGGTGCACTGGCTCAATGACGAGCGCGTCCGCCTGTCGCCGGGCGAGCTGGAGATCGCCGGGGGGCTGACGAGCTCGGCGGCCCGGCCCGACGGCGTGGCGCTGGCGATGGCGTCGGCGCGGCCGATCGCCCCGCCGCGCCC
>SLDI01000576.1:0-5859 GCA_007125385.1 Phycisphaeraceae bacterium
AGACGATGATCCCGATGATGAACAGGGCCAGCCCCACCAACGGGGCGCCGTCCACGTCCATCGTCAGGCCGACCGTCAGTGTGATGGCGCCCACCATGGCCATCAGCCCGCCGAAGATCTTGAGCCCGTTGCCCGGGTGGACAACCTGCACCTTCTGCGGCGCGTCCGCGTGACGCGGGGCCTGCCTCACTGGCGGCGGGGAGCTGGTCGGTGGCGGTGGCGGGCGCTCGCCCACGACCTCCGTGACGACGACGCCGCGAAGCTCGGCCTTCGCCCGCGCGTTCGCAGCGGTGGCGGCTTCGATCACGACTTCGGTGTCGAGCTGGCTTTCCCGGTCGACGCCATAAACCGTGTACCGTGGCATGTGCACTCCCTTCGGCGGCGGATCACCGCCCGGCCTCATGACGTACCTCGCAGCGCGAACCGCCCGCGGTCAACCTTCACGAACCGCGATGCCTCACCCTTCTTGGTGATCTCCCGCAGCAGCGCAGCGTACAGCGTAGCGTGCGGCGTCGCCGCGTCACTCGTCCAGAGCCCGTCGTGCCGCATGAGCTTGATGATCTCCTTGCACGGCAACGGCTCCTGGGCGGTGGCCAGAACCTTCGCGGCCGCGTCGAGGCAGGAGAGCTTCGGCGGCACCTTCGCGGCGGCCTCGGCCGTTTCGCGGAGGATGTGCTCCTTCGCCCCACGTTCGCCCGTCTTGGCCCCTGGGGGCTGGGGCGGGGCGTCCGTCGCCTTCCCGGCCGGGGCGGCAGACGCCGCGTCTGTGGCGGCCTTCCGCGCGCGGGGCTTGCCCGCCTTGGCGGTGGGCTTCTTCTTCGACTTCGTCGTTCCCATGATCATCTCCTCGTGGTTGAGCCCGGCAACGCGCCAGGCGTGGTGATGGTTCAGCGTCGTGGCCGCATGATGTCGCCGTGGGCGAAGCGGCTGGTGTTGGCCGGCGGCTTCGGCTCGGCGGGCGGCAGCCATTCGATGATCTCGCCGTGCTGCTCGATCTGGCGGCGGTATGCCTCGACCCGGCGGGCGCGCTCCTCGATGGGCAGCTCGTAGCGGAAGTGGCCGTTCGACCACAACCACCGGCGCGAGCGGCTCAGATTCTTGGCTTCGACGACCTCGTGTGCATGCATGTCGCGGCTCCATGGTTGGGGGTTCATGTCCCATGAAGCCGAAGCTGCCGAAGCATTGCAAGCGCTTCTGCCAGCGTAATTTGCAGTATTTTCACCGCCCCCCGCCCACGCCGCGACAGGCGGGAAACGCCTCGCTCCGGGCCGGGCGCCGAGGTATCGTGGTGGCGGCTGGAACGCCGGGCTTGATCACCCGGCGACGCCCGGGCGCCGGCGGGGGGAGCGCGTTCGCCTGCCCGTCGGGGCCCGGGCCTGCCAGCCAGAAAGGAACGCGCCATGCCCCTCTCCCCGCACCCCGCACGCGAAGCCCAGGCGGACCGCCTCGTCCAGCATCAACTCGCCCGCATCGGGCCGGAGGACATCGGGCTACGGCTCAAGCCCGACGGCTACGTGACTTTCACGATGGACGTGTTCAACGCCGAGCTTGGCCTGCGCGACGGCCACGGCGTCCGCCGCGACTACTGGGGGCAAGCGCTGACGCGCCGCCTGGCCGAGGCGATGCGGGTGTTCCGCGACCACGGCCCGGCGCTGGTGCCGGGATGGGATCCGACGGCGCCCGACTGGGCGGCGCTGCGAGTGGCGGTGGAGAAGCGGGGGTGCCCGAGCGCCGCGGATGCAGGGGTGATCCCCTTGGCCGCGGCGGTGAGACATGTGGTCGCCAGCGCGAAGGAGACGGGGGCGGGCGACGGGAAGGCTCCACCGAGCCCCGCGCCGACGCCAGATGTCGCGGCCGACGCGATGAGCGCCGAGGACAAGGCGCTGGGCGTCTTCGCAAGCAATCAAAGCCTGCCGCTGGCGGAAGTCGCGCGCCGCGCGGGCTGTACGCGACAGCACCTCTACAAGTGCGACCGCTTCATGCAGGCATATCGCCTCTACAGAGCGTCGGCGCGCGACGCCTGCCCTCGGGGCATGAAGGATGCCGACGGCAGCATTGAAGCGTGGCGCGAGGACGGGTGACAACTTGACGCTTTTGGTTGGCGCCTCACTTTTCTAACCGACGGACGACACGCCGTTTCCAACATCCGATTGGTTGGCGCTTGGTTGGCGCTCGCGGGATTCTCCAGAGACGCGGAGAATCGCGATGAGCACGACCGCCACCCAACAAGACATGTCGAATAGCCCGGCCGCCTGGTTCGCGGTGCTCGAGGCGGCCCGGCGCCGGGGTGACACCGAACGCGAGGCGCTCGCCGAACGAGAACTGCGTCGGCTGGGCGTGCGCGTCCAATGGTTCGAGCCGACCCCCGGCCGGGAGGGCGCCGATGTCTGACGCCGCCCCCATCACGCCTGAGTTGCTAAGCCTCGACCAAGTCGCCGCGCTCCTCGGCGTCGGCCCCACCCTGATCAAGAGCATGCACGCCGACGGCCGCCTCGGGCCGCAGCCGGTGCGCCTCGGGCGACGTCGGCTGTGGCGGCGGCGCGAGCTCGAAGCCTGGATCGCCTCGGGCCTGCCGCCGCGGGTGAAGTGGGCGGCCGATAGGCCAGTGGATAGGCAAGCAGACGCGAAACCCCGCAAAACGCGGGAGAAACGAGCTCAAGCAGCGGTCTTGTAGACCGCAGAAACAAAATGCCCCGCCGAGCGGACCAGGCGCGGCGGGGCGGATGCGAGTGACGACATGATCTTACGCGATCGCGACAACCACGACCACCACCCCACATCCAGCCCCGGCACGTATTGGGCCCGCGGCATGCGCGATGGCGTGCTGCTGCTGCTCGATGCGCTCGAGCGTGGCGACATCGTCGAGGCCGGGAAGGTGGTCGATTTCGCGCTGCGCGTGGAGCGACGAGAGGAGCCGAACCCATGAGCGAGTCGGGCCAGGCTCAGTACGGCCGCGTGCCCACGGCGATGATCGCAGCCGGCGGCTTGACTCGGATCAAGCCCAGCGACGCCGTCGTGTACCTGGCCATTGCCGGCTACGCGAAGCCGGACATGCAGGCGACCATCGGGCGGCGCCGGATCGCCGAGGTCACGGGCTTCTACATGGGCCGAATCAATGATGCGATCAACCGGCTCGTCAAGGCGGGCCTGCTGCAAATCACCACGCCGGGCGGGGGCACCCGACCCACAACATTCAGGCTTAGCGTTCCGACCAGCCCGAACGCTACAGACTCGCCAGAGTTCGGCGCCACCCGAACGCTAGAGACGGCGCAGCGTTCGGAAAACGGCGACCTAGCGTTCGGAAAACGAGCCGCTAGCGTTCTGACGGCGCCCGAACGAATCAGGGGGTCAGGAGATCAGGGAGAGGGCGCGGCGACAGATGGCCAAGCCTCGCTGCCCGGCATCACCCCCGCAAAGGCGAAGGTCGATCCGATCGCGTTCACGTTCGCCACGACCGACGGGCCGGTAAGCATGAAGCGCTCGGAGGTCTGGGCGCTGCGCGACGAGTTCACGAACGTGCACGTTGATACGGAGCTGGCCGGGCTGCGCGACTGGCTCGACGAGCACCCCGACCGCCAGAAGCCGGCGGCGGGGCTGCGGCGTTGGCTCAAGGCCCGGCTGCGGACCAAGGCCCAAGAGGCCGCCCAGCGCGGACGCACCGCGCCCGCCTGCTACGACGGCTGGGCCCACGCTCATCTACCCACCGACCCCACCGCCGACGAAGTCGACGCCCTGCTACGCGAGGAGTAACGCGATGGCGATCACCGATGTTCATCCACTGAAACTTGACCACGCAGTTCTGCTCGACGCGCTCGCCCAGGCCGGCGCCGACGTGAGTCGACCCAGCGCCATCAAGTGCCCCTTTCACGAGGACGCACACCCGAGCGCCGGCACACACGAGTCCGAGCATGGCTGGCGGTTCAAGTGCCACGGCTGCGGCTTCGGCGGCGACGTGTTCGACGTGCGGGCCCGCGTCAACGGCACCAGCGCCGATGATGAGCTGCGCAAGGCACGGGCGGACGACACCCCGCCGGACCGGCGGATGAAGGCCCCGTCCCCGCCAAAGGTTCACGCGACGCTGCGCGATGCATGGCGCGTTGTCGAGCAGCACATCTGGAAGGCGACGCCCACCCGCCGACGCGTGTTCGTGTACCCGGTCAACGCGGCCGGCGAGCGCCCCGTCGTGTTTCGTGGCGATTTCGCCGACCAGCCCAAACGCATCGCGCAAGGCCGCCGCACCGCCGACGGCATCGTGCTGAAGAAATCCGACGCGCAGGCCCTGCCCTACGTGCCGGGCCACGTCAGTACCGCCGACAGCAGCGAAATCTACGGCACCGGCGACATCGAGTCGCTGCGCCAGGCTGGCCGGGTGGTGCTCGTCGAAGGTGAGCAGGCCGCCGAATCGCTGGCGTCCATCGGCATCAACGCCACCACCACTATCGGCGGCGCGGGCAAGGCGAGCCTGACCGACTTGGCGCCGCTCGCCGGCCTGACGGTGACGCTCTGGCCCGACGCCGACCCGCCCGATGAGCGCGGTCAGCGCAAGGGCATCGCTCACATGCGCGCTCTCGCGAAGATGCTCGACCAACTCGACCCGGCGCCGCGCCTGCTGTGGCTGGACCCGGACGCGCTCGGCCTTGCGGCGAAGGACGACGCGGCGGACGTGGTGGCGCGCTACGCCGACCTGGTTCCCGAACAGGCCCGCGCCGCGCTCGAGCGCGACCTCCTGGACGAGGCGACGCCGATGGGGCCGGCCAGCGAGGTATCGGCGCTGATCGCCGACGCGATCGCCGGGCGGCGGTTCGTGGTGCCCTGGCCATGGCCGACGATGGGCAAGCTCAGCCGCGCGCTGGCGCCGGCCACCGTGACGCTGCTGGTGGCCAGCGCGGGCGCGACAAAGAGCATCGTGCTCATCGAGGCGGCGCAGCACTGGCATGACAACGGTCACCGGCCCGCTGTGCTCGAGCTCGAGGACGGCCGCGCGTTTCACCTTCGCCGCGCCCTGGCGCAACGAGCGGGCATCGCCGACCTGACCGACGACGACTGGTGCCGTGAGCACGCGGAAACGGCAGCCGAGGCCGACCGCCGCCACGCGGCGTACCTGGACGCGTTCGGCCGATGCATCCACGAACTCCCTGGCGACACCCAGCCCACGCTCACCGCGATTGGCGACTGGATCGAGGCGCAGGCATTGGGCGGTAAGCGCGTGATCGTGGTCGACCCCATCAGCATCGCGGAGCAGACGCACGAGCAGTACCGCGCCGATCAAGCCTTCACCGCACGGGTGAAGCGCATCGCCGAGCAGGCGGGATGCTCGATCGTGCTGGTGATGCACCCGCGCAAAGGCGCCCAAGGCTCGCAGACGATCGACGACATCGCCGGCGGCGCCGCCTATGGGCGCCTCGCGCAAACAGCGATCTGGCTGGAGCATTGGCCGGAGGCCAAACACGTCACGGTGCGCGATGGCCGCATGGGGCTGAACGTCGAGACGGAGGCCAACCGGGTGGTGCGCATCGTGAAGGCGCGCAACGGCCGGGGCCAAGGCATGCGCGTGGCGTTCCACTTCGACCCGGACACGCTACGGCTGCACGAGCGCGGCGTGCTGATCAAGAGAGGCGGCGACGAATGACCAACCCGCGGTTCCGCACACCGCTGCTTCAACGCGCAAACCCCACCCAACGCGGGGCCGGCGCCCCACTGGCCTACAGGCTTGCCGACATCGCCGCAGATCGCCGCCGGGCCCCGCGTCGCCTTCGCCAGAAGCCCGCCCACGTTGGCGCGTGTGCCGCCCCGGCCGGTTCCGATGCGTTCCCCGCCTTGAGGGACACGGCGGAACCGAGGTAGCACAGACGCCACCCA
>SLDI01000185.1:0-5844 GCA_007125385.1 Phycisphaeraceae bacterium
ACCGACCTCGCGATCGGGGCGACGGTCGTCATCGGCCTGCTGGTGGTGGTGGCGGCGACCGTCAACGATGGCGTGCTGCTGCTGAACTTCGCGGAAGAGATTCGAAGCGAAAGGAACCTCGACCCCATCCCGGCGGTGGTTGAAGCGGCGAGCATTCGGCTTCGCCCCCGGCTGATGACCAGTGTGTCGGTGATCGCGGGCCTGATTCCGCTCGCCCTGAACCTCGGCGCAGGCGGCGAAATGCTTCAACCGCTGGCCGTCGCGGCCATCGGCGGCCTGGTAATGGAGATCCTTGTGGCCCTGCTGCTCATGCCCGCGTTGTACGTGCTGTTTTCAAGCCGTGCTGTCATGGCACAGAGACATACGCCGTGACCCGATCTGTGTCGGTGATCGTTCGAGGTGCGATTTCAACCGTTCATGTGAACGATCATCTGGACGAGGGTGAGGGCTCGCGCCTACCACCGTGCCGTCGACGCGATCCGTCGGGATGCTGACGCCGGACGTGATACCGCCTCCGCATGACCCCGAAAGGAAGTGTCGTCGTCGGCGGTGACGGAGGTGTGTTTGTCCAGCTTGGCAGCGTCGGCAGCGTCCACAGGGACAACGCGCTGGTAGTACGATGCGGTCTGCTCTGCAATGCGATCCCATGTGTGCCACCGTTCGACCTTCCGGCGACCACGCTTGCCCATCTGTCGGGCACGGCCTGCGTCCGCCAGCATCTTCAAGACGCCCCAAGCCACCGACTCGCTGTGCGGATAGATCTTCAGCCCATCGACCTCGTGGTCGACGAACTCGCTCGGACCCCCGTAGTGCGTCGCGACCACCGGCTTACCGGCAGACCACGCCTCAAGCACCACGATGCCGAAGGGTTCGTTACGGCTGGGGACGCAGATCAGGTCGGCTGCGTGATAGAACTGGACCACGTCCATCCCGCCGACAAAGCCCGTGATGCGTACGGCATGACTGATGGCCAGTTCATGCACGCGGCGGTACAGGTCATCGTGCATCTCCCCGGCGCCAGCAAAGACGAACCTCGCTCGCGGGTGCTCGGCAAGCACGGCCGGGATGGCCTCGACCAACACATCCGGCCCCTTCTGCCACGCCAGCCGACCGCAGAAGAGGACCATCGCATCGTGCCGACCGACGTTGAGTTGGCGGCGCACTTTCGAGACCTGCTGCAAGGGGGCGTTGTCGTATGGTTGAAGATCGATGCCATTATGGATCACGTGGATCTTCCAGTCCGGCACCTGGTAGATCCAGCCGATTTCATTGGCGGTGGCGCGCGAAACCGCGATGATCTGGTCCGCCCAGTAGAGCCCGGCCCACTCGCGGTCACGCACCCGTCGCGACTGTCCGTCATGCAATGCATTACCGCATCGCGCATACTCCGTGGCGTGGATCGTCAGCACGCCTCGGTGACCCCGTCCCTGTTTGATCCAGATCAGCGCATTGGCCGTCAGCCAGTCGTGGGCATGAACCACATCGAAATGCCCGACGGCGTCTTCGATGCGGAACACATGGTCGACGAAAGCGCGGCACATATCGTCCACATCCTCCACGAAGTCGCTGTGGCCGTGATAAGGACAGCGGTGGTAATGCACGGCGTCAATGGTCGTGTGCGTTGTCTGGCCGTGCCCGAGTCGCGTGAAGACATGCACCTCGTGCCCCAACCGAGCCAGACCGGATGCCAAGCCGCTAACGTGCGATGCCACGCCACCGACAACGATGGAATGAAGTGATTCCCAAGAGAGTAACGCGATGCGCATGTCGAACCTTGAAGGAGCCCACGGCAACGGGCCGTGGGCTTGTGAGTATCGCGTGATGATGTCGGCAACGCCTGTTACTTCACTTCGATCTTGCGCGGCTTGAGTTCCTCGCGTTTGGGCAGGCGGATGTTCAGCACGCCATCCTTGAGCATGCACTCGACTTTGCCTTCATCGACCGCGATGGGCAGCCGGAAGCTGCGGCTGACCCGGGTGTACTGTCGTTCATGCAGGTACGGCTCGGCCTTTCCTTTTTCTTTGGTCTCCGCTTGGCGGTGGGCGTTGATGGTCAGGATGCCCTGCTCCATGGACACGTCGATCTCCTCCTTCTTGAAGCCGGGCAGTTCTGCTTCCACCAGTACACTGTTCTCATCCTCGTGAATGTCGACCGGGTAGCTGGCAGTCATGTACCCGGTTCCACCATTGCCCGGACCGACGCCCGCGCGGTCAAAGACTCGGTCGATTTCTCGCTGAAGCAGATCAAACGGGTTGGCCAACTGTCGGGTGGGAAGCATGGTGGTCCTACTTTCTTGTAAAGAACGCTCGGTCATTACGCAACCTCATTCACTCGGTGAGTCGGCAACGCAATTGCGTCGCGACTCGACGTTGCTTCAACTCAAGATTCCAGGCGGGTCGGCCGTCTACCGCTTGCTGTGAGGTGGGCGAGCGTGCGATGCGCTCGTGGCTCTCAAATTCACTGTAGCGCTGCCGAGTTCTGGAACAAGAGAAATCGGAAAATTTAGTCTTTTTATTCTTGGCTGGGTGCTTCCCGTTCAGTTGTGCGTCTTGGGACTTCGTCTGTGATAAGTTGTCGCGGCATCGCGATACGAGTAGCCGGCGACCCGGTCACGATCATGCAAACTTATTGACCGGATCGTCCGAAACCAGCCCGAAGGCACCAATCCCAAAATAAAAAGACAATCCTATCCTGTTTTTGCTAGTCTTCCATGTTGATGCGGATAGACTGAGGTTCGGTACAGATGTCCCAAGGTTTCATGGCGCGACCGACCTGCCGAGGAAGGAGCGTGGCAGGTGGGTCGCTCCGGATCGGCTCATCGCGACTGAGGTGTCCAATGATCCAGCACACGACCCGAGAAACGGCCGCCGATGCATTGTTCGATCAGATCTGGGCCGAACTGGTCGGGCAACTGGACGCCTCGGCCGCAATGGTCGGGCTGAACCACGACCGGTTCCGCTGGTTGCTGCCGGAGCTGGTTCACCTGCTCGACGACAGTGGTGACACGTCGACCGAACCATTGGACGCGATTGTTCGGATCCGGGTGGTCGACTGTCTGTTCATCGAAGACAGCGGCGACCCGGTACTGCCACCGGCGTACGAAGCCGTGGTCGACCAGCTTGTGGCGGTGTTGACCGAAACGCTCGTGCGGCTGCGGCAGCAGGCGATCGAAGCTGGGCAATGCTCGTCGGGCCGAGACAGCACGCCCCTGTGCAGGTGACGCGTCGTGGACGACCGCGGTCGAGGTGAAAGCGAACTCAATCGTCGGCCAGACTGCTCGTACGATAAGGAAAGAGATAATGATTCAATGGAACAACACGGCGAAACCTGGAACTTCCGCGTCGATGATCCCACAGCCGACCGGCTCTTCCTGGTCGAGGAATGCGATTGCGTTGCTTATCAATGGATTCCCATGCACCGCGATGATGCACGTGGCTGGGGGGCGACGGTCATCCTCTTGGCCGGTCGACACCGGGTGCATTACTTCCGGGTCGAGGGGCGAACCGTCTTCAACGCCGGGTCGGCGGGGCTGGTCCGCCAACGCATTTCCGGCGATAACCCGGCCGTCCATCTCGAAGCGTTCGAGCCGGGGCTGACATGCGGTCGCTTCAGCGTCGACGCAGGCGTTGCGGTGCAGCCTCAGGATGACCAGAGCGAGGAATCTCTACCGGTTGAACAGGTGTGGCCGCTGGTCGAAGCGACGCGCAAGCGGCTGCGGCAGATCCACGCCATGGCGGAGGGAACCATTGCGGGAACACTGACTGACGAGCGGTTGCTTGACCGCTCGCGTCCTCGTTCGAACCCATCACTTTCATTGCGAAATAGGTGACAGCGCTGCTTGTCTTCTGGCCACACGGGCAGATAATCAAGTGACGGATGATGGATGCCGGAACAAATTGAAGCCGCCAGTACCGGGTGTCGTGGGACCCAGCAGTCCACGCTGATCACCCACCCGCAAACCCCGGCAGGCCAGGTGAAAGGAGCCGAGAATAGGCTCCGGTACCGAAATGATTCGGGACAAAGCCCGGCTCGTCAGGAACTGGCGGCTTTTTCTTCATGCCTCCTCCCGAACCAATTGCCCCCGACTCAGTGTTTGGATTGAGGGGGGAAATGCAGTGAGCACGCCATGGCACGCGTTGAGGGAAAGGTCGCAATGGTCACGGGCGGTGCGCTCGGCCTGGGTCACGCCGCCTGTCTCCTGCTGGGCCGTGAAGGCGCGAAGGTCGCCGTGACTGACTTGCTGGATGATCAAGGCCAGGCCACGGTCCAGCAGATTCGTCAGGGCGGCGGCCGCGCCGACTACTGGCACCTGGACGTGACGGATGAGCAGCAGGTTGAGCGCGTGATGGCCGAGGTCCATGAGGGCTTCGGACGCCTGGACGTGCTCGTCAACAACGCTGGTATCTCAGGCGTCAACAAGCCCACGCACGAAATCAGCCAGCAAGAGTGGGATCGTGTGATGGACGTCAACGTCAAAGGCGTGTTTCTCTGCACCAAGCACGCTGTGCCCTACATCCAGCGATCCGGCGGCGGCAGCATCATCAACCTTTCGTCCATTTATGGACTGGTCTCCGGCCCCGACTTCCCACCCTATCACGCCTCCAAAGGGGCCGTGCGGCTGATGAGCAAGACCGACGCCATGCTCTATGCTCCGGACCGGATTCGCGTTAACTCGGTTCATCCCGGCTACATCTGGACGCCGATGGTCGAGGCGGTGGCCGAGCAGGATCCGGAGGGAGCCGAGGCGTTTCGCCAGCGCGTGGGGCAACTGCATCCACTGGGGCACATGGGCGAGCCGGACGACATCGCCTATGCGATCCTCTATCTCGCCTCGGACGAATCGAAGTTCGTCACCGGAACCGAACTGGTGGTCGATGGTGGATATACCGCGCGATGAACGACACCACGTTCCGATTGGACCACCGATGGTGAACGAATCACCCAAGTCCGATGAAACCACGCCGACGCCCAGCTTCACGGTGGTGCCCCCGGCCCATGTCGGAACGTTCGGCCTGGTTATTTTTCTCATTGGCATGACGTTCGCTTTCGGTTGGCTGATCTACGGCTACCTGATCGTGCGGCGCGACTTCCCTGACGTGCAGGTTACGCTTCCCGTGTGGCTGTGGCTGAGCACGTTCGTGGTCCTCGTCAGTAGCGTCACGTTGCACTCGTCGTTCGTACTGGCTCGCATGAACAACGCCGTGCATGCCCGACGGGCCTTGCTCGTCAGTGGCGGACTTGGGTACCTGTTCGTCGGCCTGCAAGTGCCGGGACTCGTCGAGCTTGTCGCGGCCCACCGCTTCGAGGTCGACGCCGCGGCACGCATGTACCGGATGATGTTCATCCTGGCGGGCGTGCATGCAGCTCACATGATCGGCGGCATTGCTTATATGACAGCGGTTTTATGGCAGCATCGGGGCGTGCCAATCGACGCCAGCCGCTTGCCCGTGCTGCGTAACCTGTGCATCTACTGGCACTACATGGCGATCATGTGGTTCGTCCTGTTCCTCACATTCGTGCTCATGCGCGGCGTGCGGCCGTTATACGAGATCTGATACAGCAGCCGAGCAGGTAGACTCACCTATGAATCGTTCGGCCCAGTTTCCATCAGGTGCCTCTACCCGGTCGTGCGCGCGGCATATCATTAGGTAGTGAGCACGGAACGATATGTGCTGGAATAGCTTCTTGGATTCAGTCAAGGAGGTCGGTCATGCCGCTGCAACGACTGCAGAAGTATCTCGACGAGAATCATGTCTCCTACGAGATGATCCCGCACCCGGAGACCCTCACCGCCCAGGAGACGGCAGCAGCCGCGCATATCCCGGGCAAGCAGGTTGCCAAGGT
>SLDI01000313.1:0-5838 GCA_007125385.1 Phycisphaeraceae bacterium
CAGACGACGGTCGAGCCGCCCCGGCCCTGCCGGCCGCGCTGCATCACGTACGACGCCAGCGCCGCGAGGTGGTCGATGTGCCCGTGCGAGATCGCCACCACCGGGCTCGCCAGCGTCGCCGGCAGCGCCTCGCCCACGTCGAAGCAGATGCCCAGCTCCGGCACCTGCACCGTCGTCGCCTCGCCCGCCACCGACACCCCCTGCACGTGATACGGCGGCACGTACACGAATCCCGGCGTGCGCGTCGTCGATTTGGGCGGCTCGGGGATCATGCGCCTCCGAAGCGAACGTAACAGATCACGCGATCAACCGATCCATCTGAAACACCGCGAAGAAGCGAAGCAGGCGAAGGACGCGAAGGCAATCCGGTTCTCCAGATCTCCTGCTTCTTCGCCTCTTCGCCTGCCTTGGCTCCTTCGCGGTGCATTGCGGGTTTCACCCGCCCAGCTCCGCCTCCAGCTCATCCTGCAACGCCTGCACGCGCTGGCGCAGGTGCTCCAGCGCGTCCTCGGCACTCATCTCCAGCAGCCGATCCGCCTCGATCGGCTCCCCGTAGATCGCCCCCGTCCGCCCGGTCAGCCGGGGAAACCTGCGCTGCCGCGACCAGACGTCGTACGCCCCGCCCACCGCCGCCGGCAGGATCCGCGGCCGGGCGCGCTTGATCAGCAGCATCAGCCCGGGCTCGAACTTCTCCGTCCGGCCCGTCATCGTGCGCGCGCCCTCGGGAAAGATCAGCAGCGCGTGGCCCTGCTCGAGCACCTCGATGCACCGCTTCATCGCGGCCCGGTCGCCCGTGCCCTGCCGCACCGGGATCGCGTTGAGCATCCGGATCAGCCAGCTCAGCCCGCGATGCTCGAACAGGCTCGCCCGCGCCAGCGCGTAGAACTGCCGCCGGTGCGCCCCCAGCCCCACGAGGATCGGGTCGTAAAACGACTGGTGGTTGCTGACGATCAGCAGCGGCCCCTCGACGGGGATCCGCCGCACGCCCCGCGCCCGGTACCGGTACAGCACCAGGAAGATCACGAAGCAGATCGCGTGCAGCGCGTACCAGAACGCGATGCGCCACAGCGACGCCCCGGGCTGACGGCGGCGCAGCGCCCGCATCATGCCCGGGCCTCCAGGCCCGCCCGCTCACGCACACGCCGCTCCAACAGCTCCACCACCTGCTCCAGCGTCATCGCCGACGTGTCGATCCGCTCGGCGTCCGGCGGGCAGATCAGCGGCCCGTCGGCCCGGCTCGTGTCCCGCGCGTCACGATCCATGATCGACCGCCGGATCGCTTCCAGATCGGCATGACGCCCCGCCGCACGAATCTGCTCCGCGCGCCGCCGCGCCCGCACCGCCGGCGCCGCGTCCAGATAGAACTTGACATGGGCCTGCGGAAACACCACCGACCCCTGGTCGCGCCCCTCGGTCACCAGCCGCGGATGCTCCGCCCCGATCGCCCGCTGCTGCTCGACCAGCACCTTGCGCACCGGCGCCAGCGCCGCGACGTCGGAGACCGCCGCCGTGACGTCCGCGTCGCGCAGCCGATCCGTCACGTCCACGCTGCCGACAAACAGCCGCGGCGGCTCGGCCGCGAAGTCGAAGCGCATCGGGCTGTGCCGCGCCAGCTCCACCACCGCATATCCCTCCGCGCCCGGGTCGATGCCCCGGTCCAGCGCCCGCGCCGTCAGCCCGCGGTACATCGCGCCCGTGTCCAGCAGCGCCAGGCCCAGACGCGCCGCCAACTCCCGGGCAACCGTGGACTTGCCCGAGCCGGCCGGCCCGTCGAGCGTGACGATCAGACGCCCCATGGGCGGCAAGTGTAGCGGGAAACCCTCAGTACGTGTGTGAAAGAGCCTCTCGTCGGTGCCACACAGCACGCCGAAGGCTGCTGTGTGCGATCAACGGTGGATGGCCGCAGCACAGAGCACCCTTCTCGCACACGTTCTCAGTAGCTATCGCCCGCCCACCGCGCTCAGCCCGCCTTCGGTATCATGCCGCCATGCTCGCCCATGGTCTGCTCAAGCGTTGGCGACGCCTCGCAAGCGCCGCACCGGGCGCCGCGCCCTGCGACATCCTCGACCAACTGCTGGCCAACCGCGGGATCCACGATCCCGACGAGGCGAAGCGCTTCCTCAACCCCAGCCTCAACGACCTGGCCGACCCCCGTGCGATCCCCGGCCTGGACCGCGCCGCACGCCGCCTCGCCCAGGCGGTGACCGACCACCAACCCATCGTGATCTACGGCGACTACGACGTCGACGGCGTCACCGCCTCGGCCCTGCTCTGGCACACCCTCCGCGCCGCCGGCGCCGACCCCGCCATCTACATCCCCCACCGCGTCGAGGAGGGCTACGGCCTCAACGCCGAGGCCATCGCCACCCTCGCCCACACCACCGACTTCACCGACCCCGCCACCTTCGCCGTCCCCGCCACCGCCTTCCCCAATCCGAAATCCGAAATCCGAAATCCGAAATCACCCCCCCTCATCGTCACCGTCGACTGCGGCATCACCGCCGTCGAGCCCGCCCGCCTCGCCCGCGAGCTCGGCGTCGACCTGATCATCACCGACCACCACCACTTCGACGCCGACAACCTTCCGCCGGCCCACACACTCGTGCATCCGGAATTAGGGGGCAGGGGGCAGTCTGCCGACGGCAGTACGGAGGGCGAGGCTGGTGCCGGTTCCCCAACTGCCCCCTGCAATCTGCCCACTGCCGCCTCCCCCCTGTGCGGCGCCGGTGTCGCCTTCAAGCTCGCCTGGCACTTCGCCCGCGTGCACACCGGCCACGACCGCCTCGCGCCCGCCCTGCGCGAGCTGATGGTCAACATGCTCAGCCTCGTCGCCCTGGGCACCGTCGCCGACGTCGTGCCCCTGACCGGCGAGAACCGCATCCTCACCGCCCACGGCCTGTCGCGCATCAAGCACACACCGCTGACCGGCCTGGCCGCACTCATCGACGCCGCCAACCTGCGCGACGAGCACATCAGCGCCTACCACGTCGGCTTCGTGCTCGGGCCACGCTTGAACGCCTGCGGCCGCATGGGCCACGCCCGCGAAGCCGCGCGCCTGCTCACCATCGCCGACGACGCCGAGGCTCGCGACCTCGCCCGCCTGCTCACCGCCGCCAACGACCAGCGTCGCGCCACCGAGCGCCGCATCTTCGACGAAGCACGCCAGCTCATCGAAGACTCGAACCAGCATCACCCCGACCACCGCGCGCTCGTCGTGGGCAAGGACGACTGGCACGTCGGCGTCGTGGGCATCGTCGCCAGCCGCCTCGTCGAGCACTTCCACCGGCCCGCCGTCGTCCTGGCCACGGAAAACGGCAGCGCCAAGGGCTCGGCCCGCAGCGTCGCCGGCGTGTCCATCCACGAAGCCTTCACCGCCTGCCGCGAGCACCTGGACACCTTCGGCGGACACGCCATGGCCGCCGGCCTGTCCCTGCCCGCCCAGCGCATCACCAGCTTCCGCGACGCCCTCGTCCGCTTCGTCAACCAGCGCCTCGCCCGCGACGACCTCGTCGCCGTGCTCGAGATCGATGCCGAGATCGACCTCGACGACTGCACGCTGGAGCGGTTCAACGCCATCCAGCGCCTCGCCCCCTTCGGCCGGGGCAACCCCCGCCCGCTGCTGCTGGCCCGCAACGTCACCCTCGACCAGCCCCCGCAGTTCATGGGCCGCGAAGGAAAGCACCTGGCCCTGTTCCTGCGCCGCCGCCAACGCGTCATGCGATGCCCCGCGTTCAACATGGGCCCGCTCGCCGAGCAACTGCACGCCGGCGACACGCTCGACGTCGTCTTCGAGCCCAACGTCTCGCAATGGCGCGGCCGATCGCGCCCCGAACTGCACATCCGCGACGTGCGCGTGGTGTGACACCGTGGAAGCCGCCTTGCCCCCCGCGCGAGCCTCGCAGTACCATCCTCCCCACGGAGGCCCTCATGCCCACCCTCTCCCCCGCCGACATCGACCACTTCCTCGAATTCGGCTACGTCCTGGTCAAGGACTGCTTCCCCCGCGACGTCGCCGCCGAGTGGGTCGCCCACGGCTTCAAGCGCCTCGGCTACGAGCCCGACGACCCCACCACCTGGGCCGAGGCACGCATCCACATGGGCTCGACCATGAGCGTCGAGATCAAGGACTTCGCCCCCAAGGCGTGGCACGCCATCTGCGAGCTGCTCGGCGGCGAGGATCGCATCAAGCAGCCCGCCCGTTTCTCCGACGGCCTGATCTTCAACCTCGCCGAGCGCAGCGACGAGCCCTGGCAGCCGCCCTCGCCCGACCGGCCCGGCTGGCACAAGGACGGCGACTTCTTCCGCCATTTCCTCGACTCGCCCGAGCAGGGCCTGCTCACGCTCGTGTGCTGGACCGACGTCAAGCCTCGCAACGGCGCGACGTTCGTCGCCACCGACTCCGTCCCGCACGTCGCCCGCTGCCTGGCGGACCATCCCGAGGGGCTGCTGCCGAGCGAGCTGCCTTGCCAGGAGCTGATCCGCAAGTGCTCGCGCTTTGCCGAAGCCGTCGCCGACGCGGGCGATGTGTACCTGCTGCACCCGTACATCCTCCACGCCGCGTCGCAGAACGAGGCCCGCCTGCCGCGCGTCATCACCAACCCGCCGATCCAGCTCAAGCAGCCGATGAACTTCAACCGCGCCGACCCCGCCGCGCACTCCCCCGTCGAGCAGGCGGTGCTGCGCGCCCTGGGCGTGGACCGCTACGATTTCAAGCCCACCGGGCCGCGCGAGACGTTCGTCCCCGAGCGCGTCAAGCGCCAGCAGCAGCGCATGGAGCAGGAGAAGGCGCGACTCGCCGGGTCCTGAACGCTCCCGAGTGGGGTGCCACGGCTTGTCCGCGCCAGCAGCAGGCCGTGTGAGACGACGCGAAGGCGCACGGCTTGCCCCGCGGGTCAAGCCGTGGCACCCGCGTTGCTCATTCAGGTTGATTCGCCGCCAGCCGTCGGCATCAGCCGACGCGGAGCCGCCCATGCTCGCTCAAGTCCTGGACCATTTCGCCCGCGCCCCCGACACGCCCGCCACGCAGCGCTTCGACGCCGAGCCCAGCGACGAGCAGCTCGCCACCTGGGTCGATGCCGACGACGACATGATCTGGTACCACGTCGAGGACAACGCCAACGAGCTGTCGGTCCGCCCTGCGCCGCTGCCGCTGTGGATCGTCATGTTCGGCGTCAGCGTCCCGGTTGTCTTCTTCATCGTCTGGATCGTCAGTCGTGTCGTGGACGCCGGGTTTGACGGCATCGAGGCCGTGACGTTTCTGGTGGGTGTGCCGGTGGCGCTGCTGGCGGGGGCGGCGGTGGTGGCGGTGTTCCACGTGCGCAACCTGCGCGCCGAGCGGACGCCCGCCTCGTTTATCCTCGACAAGTCGCGCCAGACGCTGAGCCTGCCCCGCTTCGACGTGACCCTGCCCCACGCCCGCATCGCCGCCGTGGTCGAGGTGCACGGCCCGTACCGTCCCGACGAGACGCGCGACACGCGCCTCAGCCACCGCGAGCTGTCCGTGCTCGCCCGCGACGAGCAGGGCAGCTTCGTCCGCTATCCGCTCAAGCTCATCGGCCACCGTGTCAAGACCATCAAGGCCGGCCGCGCACTCGCCGAGGAGCTCGGCGTGCCGCTGCGCAAGTTCGAGGTGTGAAGCGCCAGCCAGGCGAACGGTGCCACACAGCATCGCGCAGTGTGCTGTGTGCGCAGCGTCCTGGGGCGCGCCTCTCTTGCTCAAACTGACCAATTGCAGCCCCCCCCGGGAGGGGGGTCGGAATCGGTCAGTTTGACTCTCTTATTGACCTTTGAATGGTCAACTTCACCGGGATCCGGCGCATCGGGGGTGCCACGGCTTGA